>PFNE01000039.1:0-5955 GCA_002791835.1 Alphaproteobacteria bacterium CG_4_10_14_0_8_um_filter_37_21
TTGACTTTCATATTTGATAAAAAAACCAAAAATCGTTGTCAGTTGAAAAAAAATTACAAAAAATTAGAGGCGCTAACCCGCAACCAGTTGAGCTATTGCTTTATGCTAAGTATTGGCTATGTTATTATATATAAGTTTGTTCTATTATTATGAACATAGAATCCTTATCTGTAGGTACATATTTAAATGTTTAAATCACCAAATTTTTGGAAAAAGAAAAGTTTCTTATCTTATATATTACTGCCGGTTGCCTGGATATACTTAAAAATTTCACGCCTAAAAATGCGCAGTGTGCGTTCATATAAATTATCTAAGCCTGTTATTTGTGTTGGTAACTTAGTCATGGGGGGTGCCGGTAAAACACCTACAGTTATAGCGCTTGTATCCATGTTAAAAAAAATGGGGCATACGCCACATATATTAAGTCGCGGATATGGTGCCATTGTTAAGGGTTTGCAAAAAGTTGATCCTGAGCGTCATCATTACTTAGAAGTTGGTGATGAGCCTTTGATGTTGTCGCAGTTTGCACCAACATGGGTGTGTCCTAATCGTATTAAAGCTGGAAAAGCGGCAATTAAAAATGGTGCTACGGTTTTGATTATGGATGATGGCTTTCAAAATAAAGCCCTAGAAAAAGATTTGAATTTACTGGTTGTTGATTCAATTCAAGGGTTCGGCAATAAAGAAGTTTTCCCAGCGGGCCCCTTACGAGAGCCTGTGGCATCTGGGTTAAACCGAGCAGATGCTGTTTTTTTTATTGGTGGCGGCAAAACCTCAACTGCACGAAAAGCCTCTTCTCTTGGTGTGGGAAGCGCATTTAAAGCAAGCTTTATAAATTTGACGGAGCCCTTACAAAAAGGCGAGCGTGTTTTAGCATTTTCTGGCATAGGCTACCCAGAAAAATTCAGATTAACCTTGAAAAGAGCAGGATATAAGCTTGTTGAATTTGCCTCTTTTGCAGATCATTACCCTTACACCATTGTTGATATGGATCGTTTATTAAAGGCGGCGGAAATTAAGAAAGCCCAGTTAATAACAACGTCAAAAGATTTTATTCGTATCCCAACCCCATATAAAGAAAATGTGCAGGTCTTTAAAATTAACTTGCAATTCGAAGAACCAGAAAAAGTTCAACAACTTTTAGAAAAAGCTGTTCCCTTTAATGAATAGCGTTTTAGCCGTTTGTGATTTTCGTATCAGTTCCATGATGACCAGTATTGCCTTCTTGAAAGTGTTTGCGGCATAGGGATATGTAGCGATCGTTGCCACCAATTTCTATTTGATTTCCGTTATGCACCGGGGTCCCACGTTCGTCAATGCGCGCATTCATCGTTGCTTTTGACCCACAGTGGCAAATGGTTTTAATTTCAATTAATTCCTCAGCCCATGCTAATAGATATTTGCTACCTTCAAATGTTTCGCCTAAAAAATCTGTACGTAAGCCATATGTTAAAACGGGGTATCGTAATTCATCCACCACTTTGCATAAGTTCTGAACTTGGTTTTTGGATAGAAATTGCGCTTCATCAATTAGAATGCATTTTAAGCTGGGCGTTTTTCTGTTTTGAATGTCTTGAGAAAAATTAAAATTTTCATTAAATGGTATAGCGTTGGATGTTAATCCTACACGTGATTTTAGTGTACGTTCACCACCCCGGTCGTCAAAAGCGGGTATATACAATAGCGTGTCCATTCCGCGTTCATTATAATTATAACTAGACTGCAATAATGTAGTCGTTTTACCTGCATTCATCGCAGCATAGTAAAAATATAATTTAGACATTTTTATGGAATACACATTATAAATGAAATGGCTCCCCGAGACGGACTCGAACCGCCGACCTAGTGGTTAACAGCCACTTGCTCTACCAACTGAGCTATCGGGGAACACTTATTTATTTTTACCATAACTCATATTGTTTTGTGAAGAGGAAAAGTTAAAAAAAACATTTTTTGTAAAATAAATATCAATTAGAATTCACCCCTATAAAGCTTATTAATTGATTGCACTAAATTATATTCATATCTTTCTTTTTCTTGGCTATGTGTATCGCACCTATCCTGCTGCTGTGTTACTTGCATACCTTGCACCATAAAGTTTTAGAGAAGGCCTAATAACGGCGGTATAGTTCCTTGGTTATTGAGTACTTTATGACAATCGGCACCATCTAAAATTACATTTAAAACAAGATCTTTAACAATAAGCAGACCGTCTAGCATCCCAATATCTGATGATGAGTAATCTGTCAAATTAGTGCGAAAAATTTCAATTTTTATGACCTTGACGAACAAAGCCAGTTAAAGTGAGAGCATTTTTTCATATTTTTCTGTAGATTTTCAAGTTAACACTCTCACTATCACGCTAATTCACTTTTATTCCGACGCTCACTGAAATAGTAAAGAATCCTCTCCTGCTGCAATACGGGCTTTAATAGTTACCCCATCCTTAAGCCTGCCGGATAGAAGTTCTAAAGATAATGGATCTTGTATGTAGCGCTGGATCACACGCTTTAATGGACGTGCCCCATACTCAGGATCAAACCCCTTATTAGCAAGCCATTCTAAAGCGTCATTATCTAGGATTAAACTCATTTTGCGATCTGCTAATCGTTTTTCTAGACTCTGCAATTGAATTTTGACAATTGATGTCATATCAGAACGTTGCAAGCGATTAAAGATGATCATCTCGTCTAGGCGGTTTAAAAATTCTGGTTTAAAATGACCCCGCACCACCTGCATAACCTTGTCACGTGTTGTCTGTGAAATATGATCACCTTGATTATCAGCCAAGGCGGATGACCCTAAATTAGATGTTAAAATGATAATCGTATTTTTAAAATCAACTGTACGCCCTTGAGAATCTGTTAAACGGCCATCATCTAATAATTGCAACAGCACATGAAATACATCTGGATGGGCTTTTTCAACTTCATCAAACAAGACTACAGAATAAGGTCTACGGCGAACGGCTTCTGTAAGCTCTCCACCTTGCTCGTAACCCACATAACCTGGAGGCGCACCAATTAAGCGCGCCACGCTGTGTTTTTCCATATATTCAGACATATCTAAGCGAACTATATTACTTTCATCATCAAACAAAAAGTCTGCAAGTGTTTTACAAAGTTCGGTTTTACCAACACCGGTTGGCCCTAAAAATAAGAATGACCCCTGTGGGCGATTTGGGTCTTGAAGGCCCGCACGGGAACGCCTGACTGCATTAGCAACAGCAGTCACAGCATCGCTTTGCCCCACAACGCGCGCGTGGAGTTTTTCTTCCATATGAAGAAGTTTTTCTTTCTCTCCCTCAAGCATCTTATCAACAGGAATACCTGTCCAGCGCGATACAATAAGGGCAATATCTTCGGAAGTGACTTCTTCTTTCTTTTTGCTAACGGGCGTTTTATCATTTAAGTCTTTAAGATTTAATTCACATGCAGGCAAAACACTGTACATAATTTCACCGGCGCGCGTTAAGTCGCCCCGACGTTGTGCTATTTCAAGCTCATTCTTATAGCCTTCAATTTTTTCTTTTACTGACCTAATTTCATCTGAAACATTTTTTCCTTGCGCCCAAGTAGCACTTTTAGATGAAAAAGTTTCTTCCAGTTCAGCAAGTTCATGCTCCAGCTTTTTCAAGCGATCTTGAGAAGCTTCATCGAGTTCCTTCTTCAGGGCTTCGCGCTCTATTTTAAGCTGCATAATCCTTCGTTCTAACTCATCTAAATCTTCCGGCTTAGAATCAACGATCATACGTAAACGACTAGCAGCTTCATCCATTAAATCAATAGCCTTATCTGGCAAAAACCGGTCAGCAATATAACGATTTGAATACGTGCAAGCGCTTACAATGGCATTATCACTGATGCGCACACCATGATGAATTTCGTATTTTTCTTTTAGTCCGCGCAGTATTGAAATGCTATCTTCAACAGTTGGCTCGTCTATAAAAACGGATTGAAACCGGCGCGCAAGGGCTGGATCTTTTTCAATATATTGACGGTATTCATCAAGTGTTGTAGCGCCAACACAGTGCAATTCTCCACGTGCAAGTGCTGGCTTTAGCATGTTTGATGCATCCATGGCACCGTCCGACTTACCAGCCCCAACAAGGGTATGCAGTTCATCAATAAAGATAATAATATCGCCTTTAGCCCTAGTGACTTCTTGAAGAACAGCCTTTAAGCGCTCTTCAAATTCGCCCCGAAATTTAGCACCGGCCAAAAGAGAACCAAGATCAAGGGACATTAATTGTGTGTTTTTTAACGTCTCAGGAACATCTCCGTTTACAATACGTTGCGCTAACCCTTCAACAACAGCAGTTTTACCTACACCGGGTTCCCCAATTAAAACGGGGTTGTTTTTTGTACGACGCGATAATACCTGAACAGCGCGTCTGATTTCTTCATCACGACCAATCACAGGATCTAATTTACCTTCACGGGCAAGGGCTGTTAGGTCGATTGCATACTTTTTTAACGCTTCATAAGAATCTTCAGCTGTTGCAGACTGTGCTTTTCTACCATTTCGTAAGGATTTAATAGCCTGCATTAAAGCAGTCTCTTTAATATTGGCTTGTAAAAAAAACCGATTTGTTGGGGCGCCAGTTGCCATGGCCAGTAGAATCATTTCAACAGAAACAAAACTATCACCATTTTTTGTTGCAATTTTATCTGCAGAATCCAACATTTTAGCAAGGTCTGTCGACAAGTAAACTTGGCTTGTGCTTCCTGTGACTTTTGGCAAGCAACTTAACTGGTCTTGTACAGCTAGCGTAAGCGCTTGTAAATTTCCTTTAGCACTATTAATGAGAGAAGAAGCTTGACCTTCCTTATCGTCTAACAATACTTTTAGAAGATGAAAAGGCGTATATTGTTGGTGATTTTCATTTGCTGCAAAAGCTTGCCCTGCAGATAGCATACCTTGTGAACGTTGAGTAAATTTTTCAGGCTTCATGACACAATTCCTCATTATTTATTTTTTACTTAACTATAGAATATCACTGTACAAGTGATTTTGCTATTGTAGTTATATAAAGATTTTTTTTACGATATACATATATGAAACAAAAGATATTAC
Organism: Alphaproteobacteria bacterium CG_4_10_14_0_8_um_filter_37_21; assembly: GCA_002791835.1. Classification (GTDB taxonomy): domain Bacteria; phylum Pseudomonadota; class Alphaproteobacteria; order Paracaedibacterales; family UBA11393; genus UBA11393. Next base: position 5,077 of record PFNE01000039.1, read on the forward strand.
TGTTATGCTTATTATCAAGCAGCCTCGTCATTGCGAAAGTGCCTCCCCCCTTAAGGGTAACCGCTGATGAAATGACTTATAATGATAAAACAAAAATATCAGTAGCCCAAGGTAAGGCAGTTGCTACATTTAGCAATAGCGACGGCAAACAAATTCTTCAAGCAGATTCTATGACAGCGCATCACAATGATGACGATGTTAATGGCGTGGATGCTTTATTTGCAAAAAGCACTACAAACGTACCAGTATTATTTCATTCACCTGCGTTAACGGCAACGGCAACAACGTGTCGCTATGATGGCAAGACGCACAATATTTTCTGTTCAGGCTGCGTTAAAGTCACAGATTTAAAGAAAAAAGACACGATTACAGGGGATACGGCAACAATTAATATTCAAACGAAAATGTATCGCGTTAACAGTATTGGCGATAACTTATCAGAAGCTATTTTGCATACAGGTCCAACAGCACATAACCCTTAGCTGTAACTTATAATTTATACTGGTTCTGTCGCATCTGTTAAATTTAAGCACATTTTGTGAATTTTGACACCTTATTGACACCTTAAAAGCATTGATTATCCCAGATTCTATTTTTTGAAATTTTCTGATTTTTCACAGATGCGACAGAACCTGATTAGTTTTAAGCCAAAATGATGAAGACTGATGTGTTCAAATCTTATGAGCAACCTTTTAAATTTGTCCGCCCACGCAAAAACGCGTTCTATGGTTCTGAATCGTTCATCATAAATTTCTTCATCGAATAAACGTTTTGCGCCACGCTTAGATTTTTTCCTATTTCGGGTGTTTTCTTTAACGTTTGGAACCATGCCTGCATTAAAAATGAGCTTTAGCTTCGCTGACCTTCGGTTCTATTTAC
>PFNE01000039.1:6044-6319 GCA_002791835.1 Alphaproteobacteria bacterium CG_4_10_14_0_8_um_filter_37_21
AACGGTGATTCATGTCGGTTTCCAGCAGCACGAACCATAGGTGACAAGACATTGCAGTGACGATCACAAAATGCCACAATCTTTTCGCCTTTCTTGATGTTTGTGGCCACTGAATCCTATGCAATCGCCCCCTTTTTTGGCGAGGGTTGTGGTACCGTCACCATGAATAACGCTCGTATCAAGATGCCCATTTTCAAAGAGCGCCAGAACAGAATTTTCAAATGCATGAAGAAAGGATCCATGTGCATTCCACTTCTGAAAAATTCTAAAAAGAC
>PFNE01000048.1 GCA_002791835.1 Alphaproteobacteria bacterium CG_4_10_14_0_8_um_filter_37_21
CAAAACAGCATCAATTTTTCAACGGTTATTCCTGGACTTAAAGGGATACCAAGCCTTTGCATAATTCTCGCACAGCAAATCCGATTGAGCCGGATATTTGCTCTACGCGGTTATAGTGGTCCGCGGCTTCTTTCATATTTGAATACGTCTCTTGATCCTGGAATTGTGTGCCACTTGATAGCGTGTGCTGTGCGTGTTTTCCAATCTCTAAATAGTGATTATTGGCTTGTTGTTTAGCAATAGTTGCTGATTGTTGTTCGCCTTCTGCAAATGATTGTGCATCTCGCCTTGTGTCGCGCAGCATCGTTTCTTGTTGCTCTGCCATATTAAGGGATACTGGCAAATGCGATTCATTGCGGGTTAGAATTTGATGACCATCAGCGTCTGTTACCATGGATGATGATCCTTCATTTGTTATCATATGACCGTTGCCGCTGTAGCTTGGGGCATGATCGTGTTTTAACTGGGACATATTGTTCATATTCCTGTTTTCAAAAGACATGTTCCCAAAGCTGTAATTACCGGTGGCTTTTTCTGTAGCAGCTTGCGTTGCTGCCCCTTGAGCTACGCCCATTAAGTTGGATGCCATACTCACAAAGGCATAGCCGCCCCGCTCTAACAAAGTCCAGGCCAGAATTGGAATGACTGAACATAAGTATCCGGCAATGGCGGACATGTCCATCGCCATATTGGATAGGCCAACAAAGTTACCAATCGTAATGCCCCCTGCCCCTTTCATGGCAGACATAGCGCGCCAGCTGATCGCTTCTGTCATGATAAAGTTCAGCATGGCAAACAAAGGCGCCCATAACTGTAGCCAGAGCAGAATCTTAAAGTAAAAGCCCAGTAGCTTTACCCCGTTTGGCAGCAAAATAAGCCCCATTACAAAAACAAACATGCAATAAAGAAGCGCTTCTAAAACATTTTTAATACTGGGAAGGCCTTGGGCGATCACATGGCCAATGGTTTGATAGGTTTCCCGCTGCTGTAAATAAGCACGGCGAACCTCAAAGTTTGGCGATCCACCAAGTTCAATCGTTTTTTGCTCCGACCCTTTTAAAATGCTAGATATCATCAGCTGCTGTTTAATATGGTCCGCTGCTTCTTTTGCACTACTCGTCAAATGCTTCATGGCACCTGGTAAGTGTGAACTCACTTGGTTTGACAGTGCTTTTTGATCTGTACTCCAGGCCTGATTTATACCAATTTTTTTTGATAAGTCATCAAGGCTAGAGTGAGTAATACTATTCCACAGGGCATCGATGCGCCTGGCACCTTCCTTACACGTAATAATCTCAGTTCCATTAGAGCGCACAAACTTATTTGAACCATCACGTACAACATCTCGCCACGGAAAACCTCGCATTTGTGATGCTTTTTTAGATACAAGACCCCATAAATCATCACTGTGTTTTAGATCATGCATTGTGTATTTACGACCAATAAGCGCGTCATAGGTGACACACTGATTTACAAAACCGTGCATATTTTCCTCTATATCTTGATTATCAAAAGCAATACGCTTCATATTACTCATAACCTCTGCACCAAAAATAAATCCAGTTTGGTGATAAGGTGACGGTGGATTGCCTGTCATGCCAATACCACCGACACTTTCCCTTGGAGGGGATTGAAACACCTGTTCAATTGTTTCCGTAAAGCCATTTCCAAGGGTTGATACAACAGATCCCCCAAAAGCTAAGGCAAAGGGAACATTGTCCACGACATGTACCCGGTTTGTCATCGAATCTTTAATGTGAACTCTTGATATGGGACTCACAAATCCCGTTACCAAAATTGTATAGGTTACAAACCATTTAAGCATGGGTTGCGTTTCATGCCGAAATACCGTCATCCACATAGCCATGCAAGCACCAACAACTGTTCCCATGGTCACAAATAGGGTAATAAGTGATCCACCATCAGGACGTAAAAGAGATGCAATGGCATTAAAAACCATAAAGAGAATATCACCACCGCCAAGGGTGTATATTGTAAAGTTATCCATAATAAGCTTCCTTTCTTGTGTTCCAAAAATACATATTTACATCTCCGGTAAGCTGCCCATCATATGATGCAGCTGTGTTTCTATCATTTGTGTTTTTTGAATAAAGCCCAGCATTTGATCCATTTTCTTAAAGGCATTTTGTCGAAGACCCATAAGCGATTGTTGCGTCTCGCGAATACCTTTTAAGAACGGTCCTAAATCTTCATCACTAAATTGAATATCACGCATATTAGCAACAATTTCCCTAAGATACATCAAAACATCATTGACGTATGTCACCACCACATCAAAGGCAATAATTTCACCATATTCAGACAAACTTATAGGCGCGTGTCCTTTTTGATAAGCGGTCGTTACATTAATAAATTTATATAGGGGCAAGCTTGTTGCATTAATAAGCGATGTTTCTGCAGCCGTTGGTTTCTCATCACCTTGATCCTCCTGTATCTTATTACTCATACTTTCTAAAATACTGACAATTTTACGGTGAAGTGCACTATCAACAGGTAAATTAATTGTCTTTTTAGTTGGGGTTAAACATTTATCCATGTCAGCACCACAACTATAATACGTAATTTTTCCACCTGACATCAGCGCTTTTAAAAAATTCTCTCTGTCCCCTTGCGCCGGTAAAACAGTTTTTTTCCCAGATTTTTTAATAATCGTTCCTGAAAACGTCATAAATAATTCTTTTAGTGTTTCTTTGTCTTGTTGTCCTAAAGAGGACACATTGCCTAAGGGATTTAAGTTCGTACTGTCTCCTGTCATGTCAAAACTCATTTTTTTTAATACCTTCCAACTAAGATTAAAGTCTCCCAGTAATTGATCTGCCTCAGCACGTTTTGTACCAATTGTCGTATCACGACCACAATCATGGCGGGCCTTTGCCCACCCAGATGATATACCTTCATGGCTGGCAAGCATTTTACACGCTGCATTATCTTTTAAATCAGACTTCGGCCACACACTGCCAACCATACCGGCAGCAACTTCACAGGAATTAATATTCATACTATTAAAATCTGCAGCCAATTTATTCAATTGCTGCATAATGTTATGAACCTGCGGTGCGTAGGTTTCAACGGCTAACATAAAAGCATAAGACCCAGCGCCCGCAATAATACCTTTCATGGTCGTTTTTAGGTCATCTGCATTAATAAAACCAAGCCCACCAGTCCAAATATCAATGCCACCACACCCCATACGTATACCAGGCGGTGTGATACTTACTGGATTTAGATTCCTTGAAGGCGATCGCATAAAAAATGATCCCCCATTATAATACCCGCCGGATTGATCTTTGTATGCTGATCCTTTTGTATGGTTAGTTGCTGCCCCAAACTTATTAAAAAAGTTACTCATATCCTTTGATACACCAGCATTCAGTATGCTTATAGACGTTAGTAAAACCATGAAAACTTGAATTTTTTTGTAATACATGTTATACTTAATTGTATGAGGTTGATTAAAACAGGAGTTTGATAATGCTAGCCGTACGTTTACCAAAGAACATGGAAGAAGCTTTAAATCTTTTAGCTGCACGCACAAACAGATCCAAAAGTTATTATGTAAAGCAAGCTTTAGAGGTTTTTTTAGAAGACAAAGCCGACTACGAACTTGCTGCAGAGGCTTACAAAGAGCATCTCGCATCTGGTGGCAAAACCTATAGCTTTGATGATGTAATGCAACAAAATGGATTAAACGCAAACAATGAAGGCTAAATGGGATTTTCGCTTTACAGAAAAGTCTGCAAAGGATTTTTCTAAACTGGATAAGCCTATTCAAACCCGCATTCAAAAACAAATTGTTAAAATGACTCATAGCGCCGATCCTGTTAAAAATTTTGATGCAAAACCCTTGAATGGTCCCTTGAAAGTTTTTTATAGATACCGAATCGGTGACTACCGTATGCTTTGTAAAATTAAAAAACAGGAAGTGATTATTGAAGCTATTCGTATTGCACATAGACGTGAGTCCTATCTTAAAGTTCCTTTGTCGTAATAAATTACGCATAATTTTCTCCACCATCATCTTTTTCTTGCGGTTGCATCAACGCCATAACATTTGTTTCTAATGTATCTAAGGATGTTGCGCCATAAGTGATGGGGATCAAGTCATCATCTTTTGCACTGTATGCCATAAGGGCGGGTGCACTTTGAATACCAAAGGTTTCTGCCATACCATTATTTTTCCAAATGGAGGGGAAGAGAGATTCAATATCAGCGTCTACTGATCCTTGTAAACTTATCACAATCACCTCAAAGCCATGAGCCTCTGCAAAGGTTTTAACAACCGGTGCAAAGGCTTTGCAATACGAACAGTTGTTGGATACAAATAAAAATAAACCGTATGTCTTAGCCATACGGGCCAGCGCTGCCTGTCGTGCCATGCGATCTTCATCCTTTTTAACATGTGAAATATAGTGTGACGTTGGATTCTTAACTTCAGGATTTAAAGCTGGTGTTGTAATCACTACCCGCTGCCACTGCTCAGAAAACAAACTAGCCCTGTCAGACATATCTTTTTGCGCTGTCATATAGTCTTTTACATGGCTGTACGTTGGGCTCATCAGTGCTTTGGCTTTCTTGTCCTCTAATGTTTTCTTATATTTTTGCAATTGCTCACCGTAGTTTGGCGCAGTTGTCACCTCTGTCTGAACAGACTTTTCATTTTGATCTTTTTGCGTTTGTGTGACCTCTTGAACATCATCACCCATCTCCACTTCAGGATCCTCATACCAAAACCACCCTCTTGCCTTATCTTGATAAAAGCTGCCTTCTACCCCTTGCGTCGTAAAGAATAGAAAAGCTAAACAGATACAGCTGGTGCGCGCGTAAAATTTAAAATGACTGACCATTGATAGCCCCCTTTGTTTGTTGCTGTCTTGCAAAGCGTTCCTTCGTTTCTTTTGTATTTATGGACGTTTTCTTTTTTTCAAAATCACGTTTTATTTCCTGTTTCACCTTATTGGCACTTAAAGCGATATCAGAATAAGCATCCCTTAAATCAAGATTGCCAAAATCAACACGCTCTAACTCCGCCGGTGTTAAACCCCGGCAATTAGGGCTATCTGCACTTCCAAAGTTAATCCCCAACTGACGGCGTGCCCCTTCTTGAATAGCGCGCGCAATTTTAGAAGGGTAACAACAAAAAACATCCTCTGTAGAAACCACAACACCTGCTATCTTTTTTTTGTCCCGATTACCTAAAGAAATACAGCGCTTGTCGTCTCGTGCTTTCTTTAACGTTTTTTCATCCGCACTGCATTTTGTGCCAATACCTACCCTTGTGCCCCAACCTCCTTCTTTACCGCAACAATCTTTAAAATCCCCACCAAAATTTATAGAACACCGAGCATCATCGCCTTTAAAGATCGAGGCAATAGGATTTCCCTCCATATGCTTTGCAACTTGTTTTAAGCCCTCTAATTGAGCGAGTGCCTTATACATATTTTGATTCGGCATTGATATTATGGGTTTGATTAAATTCGATGATTTAAGGTCTGATATATCCTCCCGATCAGGCGCTCCCGTACCGCAAGAAAATGAGGTGGTCCTGGTTGTTCGGACAGGAAAGCAGCAAAATTAAGAGATAGTTTATTAAACATTAGGCTGCTTTTAGCATCAAAAGGAAATTGTCC
>PFNE01000026.1 GCA_002791835.1 Alphaproteobacteria bacterium CG_4_10_14_0_8_um_filter_37_21
CATTTTCTGGTCTCTTTTTGTGGAAAACACGTTTTGTTGACCTATTGTAACCGTTATTCACTCTCGTTTCTATAGCACAGCAAATCCGATAGAGCCATTTTTAGCCTGTGATAATTTTTCATTACCAATTTCATGGGTCACATCTATTCCATTTTTATAAGACGCTATCTTACTTTGGGATATATCAAAGCCAACAACCTGAATGCCTTTAGAGGCAAAAGCCATTGCCAATGGTAGCCCAACATAACCAAGACCAACTATACAAATAGATAAATTTCCAGATTTAATTTTATTAAGCATAAAAACATACCTTTATATAACGCAGAATTGTGTGATTACTAACAAACAGCCACTCATTTCATGGCGGCCGCCATAATATTTAATCCATTAAATATGAATCAATTTTATTTAAAACATTTTCAACTTCTTCTTTTAACGCCAAAAGTTCAGGGCGTGCAAGACCTTTGATAGAACGATCCTGAACTTTAAATTTTCCATCTTTTAGCTGAACGCGCACAATACTTTTTGCTGTTAATTTACGTGCTTCACCACTTAAAAGATCCGCCATTTCTTTTTCAGTTTCAAGCTTAATAATTTGACGCAAAACATCACGAGATTTAATATCACGCGCTATAAGCGTTTCTTTAATCATTTCTGGAAGTTTTGCATAAGCTAAATAGTGTGAAACTACAGACTGGTCTTTACCAATTTTATCAGAGAACTTACTAACATCGCCCCATTTTGGGTTTTCTAAAATAGAGCTTATGGCATTAGCAATCTCAACAGGGTGTAAATCTGTACGTTGAATATTTTCAATTAATGCAATTTCCTCTGCTTTTTCTTCATTAACAACAATACACGGGACCTTCATCAATCCCAATAATTTAGCAGCGCGAAGACGGCGTTCTCCAGATACAACCTCAAACTTTTCAAGCTGGGTCTTAGAAGAAACAACAAGAAGGGGGTTTTGAATACCGTTTTCTTTAATTGTTGCAGCAAGTTCTGCAATCTGCTTATCATCAAATCGTTTACGTGCTTGTTTAGCGTAAGGTATTAAAAGATCTATAGAAAAATTATAAAATTCCCCCACATACCCTTCGCTACCAACTGAACTGCGTTGTTTGGCATCAGGTTGATTCATTGTTGATTTTTTAAAATTTTCACTGGGTTCTTTATATCGAACTTTAGCCATTTAAGGAAACCTCTACTGCTGTCTTGTTAAGTATATGTTGAACAAACTCTACTACATCCTGTAAAGCTATAGAATTTTTCTTTGCAACACAAGGAAGGGGTAAACCTTCCTTTGCAGAAATATTAAAATCTTCGGCTTTTCGAATGGCAAAATCTGGTATAAGATGTTCTGAAAATTTTTGTCTTAAAATGGTCATAGCTTCTGCAGAACTACCGTAGCGTTCTTCATATTTATTAGGCACAACCAAAATATCTGGCGACTTAATATCCATCACCCGAAAGAAAGATTCCATGTCTTCAAACAAGACACTAAGCGCTGAAATGCTGTATGGCTGTGTTTCACAAGGCACACAAAGCAAATCACAAAAGGTTAAAATGTTTCTAATAATATAGCTAATATTTGGGTTTGTATCAAAAATAATAAAGTCATATTCATCTAACAATGGTGCCAGTCTTATCTTAAATTGTTCCTCTCGACGCCCCATCATAGAAAGTTCCATATCAAAGCGAGAACATGAAATGTTTGACGGAATACAATCAAACCCTGGGAAGATTTGGTGAATAGCCTCCTTTGCAGGAATATTTTTTGTAACAACATCATAAAGTGTTAAAAACTTGCCAGCGACATCAAACCCAAGTGAGCTACTTAAGTTTGCCTGGGGATCAACATCAATAACCAAAACTTTATAACCATAGAAAGCAAGCAGGGTAGATGTTTGAAAACACAAACTGGTCTTACCCGTGCCACCTTTAAAATTGTAAAAACCCCACACTTTACGTTCTGGTCGTTTTTTATCTGCAATGAATGAACGCAGCACACGCTTAGCAGAATCTAGGCTATATTTTAAATTTCTTTGATTACCCGTTTCAATATGTTCAATACCGTGACTTGAAATAAACCTATTAATGGTTGATGGATGCTCATTTGAAATGGCAGCCATAATGCGTTGTGTTAAAAAGATAGATTCTTCATTCATCGTATAAACTTCTCATTTAGAATAAAAGCTAAAATAAGCCCTCTACCAATTAATGTAATGGATTTAAAAAAAAATTTCAATCTTTTTTAATATATTTTAATATAACAGGTTGCAATCGCTAAACAGATTGTGTCATGATACTTAATAGAAAGTTAAAATTAGGGCCATAAACTTAATTTAAACGATAAAAGTAATTTTTATGGGAGACAATAGCTTTGATTATAGAAACTTATCGTTACAATAAGAAGTATAAAAAGGGCGCACATCAAAAAAGGAAAATTATGGGCACATACAAAAAAATGCTAAGAATCTCAATAGTTTAGAAAAACTATTGAGATCTCAACACTTGTTATATTGACCTTTAAAAAAGCCAACATATATTACTCACACTTTTATATTACGTTTTTTTCAAGGAAAAGTCAATATTTTTGCAACTTTTTAAAATAAACGTACTGAACTTATGTCTACATATAAAATATTAAAAAATGATACGGTTTTGCTTTCACAGCCCTACCTTATAGATGAGCTTGGTCGAACCGGCGCACAGTTTTTAAATCAAATTCACTACTGGTTAGAACAAAAAAATACAGGAATTAACCACAATAACCATCACTGGGTTTACAACACAGCAGAAGAATGGGCAAAACAACTGCGTGTATCTGTGAGATCTATCCGCCGGTATATAAATTTATTCTTAGAAAAAAAATTAATTCAGGTGCAAAAATTAAGTAAGCACAAATCAAACCGCACCAATTATATAACAATCAACTATGAAGCCCTTCATAATTTAAACACTAAATTTAAGAGCGATACCCATCGTGACAAAGTGGCACCATCATGCGGTCAAAACGGCACAATGGTTATACAAAAGATTACTAACAAAGAACTTAATAATAAATCGATAAAAGACATTTCACTGCACCAAAAGCAAGCCAAACAAGTCGATATTATAAAAAACAGTAAGACTGAAGAAAAAAAAGAAGCTCAGACCATCCATAATACAACTGTTCAAGACATGTTAAAATTTTGGAATGATCGCTTCTTAAAAAATACTAAGATTATGAACAAAGACTTGGCCAAACAACTTATGGCGGCCTTTAAGTATAAATGTAATGGTAATTTAAGAAAGTGGGAAAATTATTTAGACCGTCTTCAAAGTAGTACATACATTATGTCTGAGACCTTTAAATTAACGTTATCTTGGGCCCTTAAATTTAAAACCATGGATCGTATTTTTGAATCTGACCTTGGTGTTCAGGATATTCCCATTAAGGCTGATACAAAAACAGAAGAAAATAAAGCGGTGGAACACATTACAACGATTGATGAATCACAATCTTGTAAAAATATAAGATCCATAATTTTGAAAAAATTTGGCGCCCTTACTTATAACGCCTGGTTTACAAAAGTTATTTTCGTTGACATAAAAGGTGATATAAAACTAAAAGCCCAAAACAAGTTTGTTGAAGATTATGTTCTACAACATTTTGGATCAATATTAAATTATAACTTGTCGTCTAATCTTAAAGTTGATAAGGTTTGTTCATGATATGAACAAAAAACAGACAATGCCCGGTTTTCAAAAGGTTAAATCTCAAACAGAAAAAGATGTTATGGTACGGTTGTTAACATCGATTGATGAAAAGTCAGAGTTTACGCAACGGGGCCTTGCAAAAGAACTTGGGATAGCACTAGGCCTGATGAACCAATACCTTAAAAAGTGCGTGATAAAAGGCTGGGTACGTGGCATGCAGATTACGCCAAAGCGAATGCTATACTTTATCACGCCTGATGGTATTGCCGAAAAAGGCAAAATGATGAAGGACTATTTAAATAGATCCTTATCTTTTTTTAAGGAAGCTAAAACCCAGTGTGAAGCTGCTTTTAAACTATGTACAGAGTTTGAAAATCCTAATATAGCTTTGTTTGGATCTGGTGACTTAGCTGATATAGCCATGCTTGTTGGGTCTTCACAAAAACTTAACATTACCTGTATTGACGATATCAAAAATATTCAACATTATGATATCTGTATCTTAACAGACACTCAAAACCCACAACAAACCTATTTTAATTTATGTTCCCATTTGACTGAAAGCCAAATTATTATATTACCTTTGTTGAAAATTTCACGTCGAAGGGAATCATTATGAAGAAAATAATTTTAAGTTTCATCATTATTATAATGGTCACCATACCGTATAAAAAAGAAATTAAAGGTGAATTATTATATGTTCTGCATAATAATGAAACGATCAATACGATTATTGTTTTTTTGAAAAAACACAATATTTATGATCAATACAAACATGTTCAGACCATACGTGAAGAATATAGATTAGAACTTTATCAGATGATGAAGGATATCCACGATATAATGGAAGAGGTTAAAATAACATATTGGATTGAAGGGGGCACATTACTAGGGGCTGTTCGTCACAAAGGCATTATTCCCTGGGATGATGATTTAGATATTCAAATGTATGCTACGGATCATGAAAAGTTTTTGGTACAGGTTGTCCCAGTACTAAAAAAGTTAGGCTATGAATACTCTGCGTTTAAAATAACATCATCTAAAACCAAATTCAAAACACTCAAAGGTGAAATTCCACCGTCGTGCGATATTTTTCTGGCAACAGAAAAAAAAGGAAAATTGGATGTAGGCGATGATTGGAAACATATAAGCGTTGATGATTTATTTCCTCTTAAGCTTTATGATTTTGGAAACGTAACTGTTTGGGGGGCGCATAATCCAATTCCATATCTTGACGATTGTTACGGTAAAACTTGGCCAAATCGTGGCGTTAAAGATCTTAATCATTCAAAGGAAGAGGATCCAAGTACATCCAAAATGCCGTTTGTTTTAGATGGTGACCATTTTAAACCGGGCTACCCACTTGGGCCCCTTAAAGATAACAAACCCTTAATTAAAGAGTTTTTGAAATGAACCAAACCTCAACTTTGTGGCTCTATGATATTTCCGGGAGTATGGAAATGAAGGTGAATAAGGTTTATAGTGGTGTAGAAAACTTAAAAATCTAGAGAAAAACATCAAAAAATGAGCCCATTTCAACTCCCACTCGACATAAAATCACTGAAAATTGTATCCCAAAGCGTTGATAGAAAAGCAAACTATACACTTGAAGTGAAAAGTACGGCTAAGGGAACACATTGTAAAAAGTGTGGAAAATGGACTGAAAAAGTGTATGGTTTTGGTGACAAAATCACAGTGCGTCACCTGTCTGTTTT
>PFNE01000035.1:0-1555 GCA_002791835.1 Alphaproteobacteria bacterium CG_4_10_14_0_8_um_filter_37_21
TATAACACCTGTATAAAACTCTGTCAATATAATTTTAGGACATATGAATTAGACCTGTCCGAAACCGATCCTTTTCGGACACCATACTTATTCTCAATAAATCACCCCCTCCCAAAAAATTTATGTCAATTTGGGAAAACCATAAAAACGTCCAAAAAGAAAAATTATAAGTATAGCTGAGATAAATATTTTTCTGCCTGTAATACCTTTATATCATCTTGCTGATATTCATGACGTAAAGATTTTACAAGTTGTAGGGCTGGAAAATTATATTTTTTACTAAATTTATATAGAGTCTTACTGATATTTGAATCAGAAACTTTCACTTCAATCATGTTTTCTATTACGTCATCATGCGTTACCGCAAAATCAACTTCTAGGCCATCTTTTGTTCGTAAATAATGTAGGCGGCATGATTCAGCCTTTATATCTGATCTTGCATAAATACTTTTTAGCAGGCTCACTGCAACAAAGTTTTCAAACCGTGCGCCATGATCATTTTCAACCAATGCGGTATCAAAAAAATAGATCTTAGGTTCTTTTAAAAGGCTGCGTGCAATATTTTTTGAATATGGCGTTACCGTAAACACAACATAGACTGCTTCTAGAATTTGTATGTATTTTTTTACCGTTGTTGGCGATACACCGACATCTTCTGATAACGACTGATATGAAATAGGGGATCCAACGCGGTTTCTTAACAAATCAAAAACAAGGCGCATCCCTTTTAAATTATGAATCGTTTCAATTTCAAAAATATCCGTACTTAATAAACTGTTTATATAATGTGAACGCCATCTTTTTGCATCCATGTCGTCTTCACTAAAATAGGGTTCAGGAAATCCCCCGCGTTCAAGAAATTTATTAAGAGTTGTTTTTTCTGAAAGTTGATTAAGCTCCGCTAAAGATAGCGGCATTAATCTATGCATAAAATAACGCCCTGCAAGAGAATCCCCAACTTTATCATAAACGTCTAACCGGGCACTACCTGTTACTAAAATTCTCATTTCTTTAGGTTTTGTATCAAAAACACCTTTTAAATAATTTTTCCAATCTGGCATTTTATGCAGTTCATCAAGAACAAGTAAATCTGTTTCCTCAAGCCAAGACTGATTATTAATAATCTCCCTGTCTTTTACTTGGTCATAATTTAAATAGACACTGTTTTGAAAATCAGATGCTATATCTTTGGCAAGCCAGGTTTTCCCAGATTGTCTAGGGCCAACGAGAAGAACAATTTTCTTCTCAAGGTCTTTCATTATTATATGTTTTTGCACTCTAATCATAAGACTATAATATCACTTAATGGACAAAAGTCAAGACTTTTATCCATTTTAAATCTAGTTTAGTCTAAATATGCACCCACCTTGCATAAAATCTCATTATGTTCTATAAAGACATATTCATTTGCATGAATAATCCTATAAAAAAGTATTTTATTATAACAATCAACTGGTTGCGGGTTATAGCATTAGGTTTTTGTAATTTTGGTGTTGATGATTCTGGGATTTAGTTTTTTTATTATGAATATGGTTCAATCTGAAGAAACACCATC
>PFNE01000035.1:1588-6753 GCA_002791835.1 Alphaproteobacteria bacterium CG_4_10_14_0_8_um_filter_37_21
CTGCCTAATCTGTTTTATATTGGGAATTTGTTGATGATATTTTCGTATGATTCTTGAGCTTCTCCGATGGATAATTTTGAATAAATCTCAAGGGATTGGCGGCTTTCATGGCCTGAATAGGGTTGGATCAGGGCATCATCGATACCTTGTTTTTTCATCCACGTAAATAAGAAGTGCCTAAACTTATGTGGAGAAATTGAGTGTTTCATACCGGCTTCTTTTGAATAGGGAGGGTGGTAAGATCCCTATATGTCAGACTAGTTGTCGCGTCTAATATTTTCAAATAGGGCAGAAACGAGACAACATGGCACACTTATCAACAGATGGGAAACCAAAGTAATATTGTTAAAAAATTGAGTAGCTCAGATTACAAAAATAGTACAAAAGAAGCCTTATGGGAATTAAATGCTGTATTAATGTCTCATCATTTGTTAGATTTTATCGGTGACATCAAGTTCAGGCAAGCCATACAAGGTGTTTTATGTCGCGGAGAATCCTATCATCAATTAAGACGTGTTATTGCAAAATCACATGGCAGAAATTTCAGGGGAAGCTCTGATAATCAGATTATGAATTGGAATGAGTGCGCACGGTTTTTAACAAATTGTATAATCTATTACAATGCAACAATTTTAAATGATGTAAAACTTGAAAGTGATAGCGTTGAAGACTTTAAGCGCAGTGAATTAATAAAAAGATTTTCTCCTTCAGGCTTCTCCTACCTTAACTTTCAGGGAAAATTTGCTTTTCTAAATGATACAGAAATGAACGATATGAATGCACTTATGAAACGACTTTATAAAGTCAAATTATAGACAATAAATTCTATAGTGGGAATTTCGGGGGGCTAATCTCAAAGCCCTAACTATACAAAATCTGCTGAAAAGAACAATGCGGAGAATGCCATCATCCTTAAAGATCAACCAAAACTTGCAGGCCTATATGCGACTAACTTTAAAAAATTGTGGGTTGAGTCATTACAGCCTAAGAGAACACGGAAATATAGGCACTTTTCACTAAAAGTAGGAAAGAATAAAAAATAAATTTTGAATATTTACAAAAATGTATTATCCTCCGAATATACTACGAAAGTTCTCAAAGGAAACTGAGATGATACATACAAAAAAAATGATATTCTTGAGCGGCCTACTTCTTACAAGTCTAAATTTTTTGATGGGATCAGCAAGTTTTTGTGGAGCAATCAAAGACGGAACAGAAGAAAAAAATGTAGCTATTTATGCCTCTTCGCTTGCAGTTTGTGGAGATGATATACTTCAAAGAAGTTTAGATACTTCTTATTTAGATAGGTTTAGCAAAAATACAACTAAAAATTACATGCAATCAAATTTCTTTATAGCAGGTGATGTTAGGGGAAGTGGTCGGCAAATACCTTATCGTGAACTAAACCTTCAGACTCAAAATAAAAAGAGATTCTTATGGAGATCAAATCAAGCACCCGATATAAGCGACATCGAAGATTTTGAGTATGTGGAAAGTGTCACCAATGGTGGTCATACGGAGAGACAGTTTTGCAAAGATATGAGAGAAGTGTTCATGGGTGTTCAAACTCTGTCATTTATGAAGCAACAACTTGAAGATCAGAAAAAAGATGTAGCCACATTAAATACATTAATTTGGGATACTTTGCGTACAAATCCTTTGCAATTTTTACCATTTATGGTTGAAGAACAAAATACAAAAATCCATAGCTATGGCTTTGTTTTACATTCTGTTTTTGATGTTTGTTCAGACTGTTTGCTAGATTTACACACTTTCATGGAGGATAGAGGACGCTCCTCATTGCATGATTTTATGCAAAATTCAAAAGAGGGTAAGAATAGTAGAATTGACACATGTTCACAGCTTAAACCACGTATTATTGTGCATTCTAATTTCCCTTATCGGGGGTCTTTATATCGTTTGGTTGATGGAGATGATGTTATTTTATGTGATTATACTTATAGTGACGATGAAGGAATGTTTTCATTAATACAAAAAAATACTAATGATGTAAAATGGAATTATGAAGAAGATAATATTGTATGCCCAGTTGTTTGTAGGCCAAGTTATCTTTTTAGATCTTCGTTACCACAATTTTCTAGTCAAAAGATGGCATTTAGTTTATCAGACAGTAATTAAGCAGAATTTTCTTCTTGTAAGTAAATATATTTTTTAACGCTATTTTAGCGGTCCGGAAAAACTATTTCAAAATTATGCTCACTTGATTGTGTGTTACATGCACTGTGAAATTGGCCTTTAGAATGAAGCGAGCTAACTTTTCTTTTCGATCCTCACTAAGAAAAGTTAATACCTTGTTTTTTATATTTTTAGTATTGCATTATTTTGCTTTATTCGGATGTTAATTGGATTTTTTATTGGACATATACCCGCAATTTTGCAATAATTAGATATTTAATGGATATTTAATTGGACATTTATCATGATCATCAAAGATTTAAAAAAAATAAAAGTTCCTATAAAGTTACTATCTTATATACGGAAAATTGATGATTTTAATGGTACTTGGAAGGCCGTTAAACTGCTCTCTCCAGAAAAACTTTCAAGCCTGAAACAGGTGGCAACTATTGAAAGCGTTGGTGCTTCCACGCGTATTGAAGGCGTCACACTTTCAAATCAAGAAATTGAAACATTCTTAAAAAATATGACATTAAAATCATTAATATCTCGTGATGAACAAGAAGTTGCAGGATATGCAGATCTCATGAATACTATTTTCGATCAAAATGAACTTTTAAATTTAAGTGAAGAACATATCAAGCAACTTCATCGCATTCTTTTAAAATACAGCCAAAAAGATGAAAGGCACAGAGGAGAATATAAAAAAAATTCAAATTCCATAGGAGCATTTTATGAGGGGAAATTAAAAGCTATTATTTTTGAAACCGCTTCTCCATTTGAAACCCCATTGATGATGGAAAGACTCATCATATTATATGAAAATATGTGTCATGAAGATGTGCATCCTATTGTTGCAATTGCTATCATCATTGTGAGTTTTTTGGCTATTCACCCTTTTCAAGATGGAAATGGAAGATTATCAAGAGCACTAACAACTCTCCTATTATTAAAATCAAATTATAGTTATGCACCGTATGTATCACTAGAACGTATTATTGAAGAAAATAAATCAGACTACTATCAAGCATTAAGATCAACACAAATCACCTTAAGATCTGAAGTACCAGATTTTTTGCCATGGCTAACGTTCTTTTTGGCAAGCCTTGAAAAACAAGTTGATGATCTTAAATGCAGAATAGGAAATATGCAAAAGATTCAGCGTATTCCAGAACTGGCCACAAAAATACTGAGTCTATTTAACGAAAATCCAATACTTTCTGTAGCCGATATGAGTGAACTTTTGCAAGAAAGTCGTAATACCGTTAGATCACATGTCTATCAATTATATAGTGATGATTTTTTAACAAAAAGTGGTTCTGGTAGAAGTGTCATGTATGAAAGGGCTCACTTACTAAACAAGTAAAATAAGTTCAGAAAAACGGTGGTTTAGCTGAACACCTTTAGTCATTAGGTTGTACACCATTACGCTTCATTACCAGGATTCAAATAAAGTGGTATAACAAATCTACGTTCAATATATTAAATTTCACGCTCTAAACTGGAATAATTTTAAAAAAAGGAAAAGGATTGAATATCTTTATCTATATTTCATACTCTTCTTCATACTGCTCCAATATATTAACTACTTTATTGGAACAGTCTAAAACTTCAAGAAAATCCAGATCTTCAGAATTAATATAATTTAACCGTAAGAAATCTTCCCTTAACCAAATCAAAAAAGGCTCCCAAAAAATAGAATTAAATAAAATTAAAGGTACTTTCTTCAACTTTCTAGTTCTAAAATGAACAAGAACTTCCATTAATTCATCTAAAGTTCCTAATCCGCCAGGGAAAAAAACAAATCCTGTTGCTAATTTCATCATTAGCTTTTTACGTTCATGAAAATCTTCACAATTAATTAAAGAATTTTGTGAACAAAATTTATTATTTTCTTGCCCGTGAATTTTCAATCCAATTCCAATTGAATTTCCACTTAATTCTAAACACCCTTTATTTGCGGCTTCCATGACTCCACTACCCCCTCCTGTAATAATTGAAAATCCCTTTTGGGCCAATTTTTTAGAAATTTCATAAGCGTCATTGTAATTCTTTGTATTGGCGCCAGTTGTTGCGGAGCCACAAATAACTATACCTTTACTAGAAGATATTAAATTGTATGTTTTATTACTATTATTTATCACCAATCAAAACCCTTATCTAAATTTATTAATTTTGTAATGAGCTGAGTTTTTGAATAATTGCCTCTAATGCCTTAGCTCTATGACTAATTTTATTTTTTTTTGAAACTCCCATCTCTCCAAAAGTTAAATCATAGCCATCTGGAATAAAAATTCTGTCAAATCCAAATCCATAAATTCCTCTTGCTGGAAAATTGAGGGTTCCATAATCTTTGGCTTCTTCAGTAACAAACTCTTCAGAATTAGGAAAATGAATGGCAATGGCACTTTGAAAAAAAGCAGATAAAGAATCTTGGTTAATTAATTTTTCTTCTAAAAGCCGCATTGCTTGAAGAATGCCGCCACTTTCTTCTATAAATTCTTTAGACCTTACGCCTGGGAAAAAATCCAGAGCGTTAACACACAAACCAGAATCCTCAGCTAAACAAACTTTTCCTGTTTTTTGAGCATAATACTTTGCTTTATGAATAGCATTTGCCTGAAATGTTTGAAATGGTTCATCAGGCTCCTTTATTTTATAATCTTTCAGAGATAAGACTTGAACTTCATCTTTAGTATGAAAAGAAAGAAGTTCCTTAATTTCAGAAATTTTACCTATATTAGTTGATGCAATTACTATTTCAGTAAAACCCATAATCATTTGTGATGATATAATATTTTGCATTCTATTAATCCTTTTTATCCAAAATTTCGAAAACAGTTCGAGGCAAGTATTTTTCTCTATCAAAAAAATAAGTCACACCTAATGCCTGTCTATTTAATTCTTTCCAATAATCGGGCCTAATTTCATTAAATTTCTTGGGCTCAATCGGATTTGCTGTGCGAGAATTATGCAAAGGCTTGGTATCCCTTTAAGTCCAGGAATAACCGTTGAAAAATTGATGCTGT
>PFNE01000046.1:0-5266 GCA_002791835.1 Alphaproteobacteria bacterium CG_4_10_14_0_8_um_filter_37_21
TCCCGGCTATAACTTTATCAACAAGAGTATTGAGGAAAGGATCATCAATCTTGCCCCCATTTTTCCATAGAGTCTGAATCAATTCAATATGCTCTGCTGTGATATTCCCAGGATTTGCATTTTCAATAAAGTTTTTTATGCGGGGTAGTAATGTATGTGAATCCATTGTTTTAAGTTTTTCAAATAGTGCTTGTGCACTTGGCTGTACTTTTGTATCACTATCAGTTAAATACCCCATACCCCTTAAAGCGTAGTAATAAGCAAAAGCGTAGACATCTTCATTTTCATTTTCAAGTAAGTTTAGTAAAAATGTGTTCAGTGACGTGATAGGTTTTGCAAAATTCCCGGCTATAACTTTATCAACAAGAGTATTGAGGAAAGGATCATCAATCTTGCCCCCCTTTTCCCATAGCGCCTGAATCAATTCAATATGCACTGCTTTGATATCCTGAGCATTTGCCGTTTGAATAAAGTTTTTTATGCGGGGTAGTAATGTATGTGAATTCATTGTTTTAAGTTTTTCAAATAGTGCTTGTGCACTTTGCTGTAATTTTGTATCACTATCAGTTAAATACTCCATACCCCTTAAAGCGTGATCCTGAACATTTTCCCCTTTATCAAGTAAGTATAGTAAAAATGTGTTCAGTGACGTGATAGGTTTTGCAAAATTCCCGGCTATGACTTTATCAACAAGATCGGTGAGGGAATCCACATCAATCTTGACCCCCTTTTCCCATAGAGCCTGAATCAATTTAATATGCGCTGCGTCGATATCTGCAGGATTTTCCTTATGAACAAAGGCGCTTACCTGCTCTTTAATTCTTTCAGAGAAATTTTTGTTTATAAAGTACTTTATTAAACCTGGTGAATTCCCTATTAATAAAGCTGGAGAAATGTTTTCTATCGTAGATTTATAGTCTGGATTTTTGATTTCTTTCAATAAATCAAAATCAGGATTACGGGCTAAAATCTGTTTGATGCCCTCCAGATTATCGTCTAATAAAAACTTGCCGTATAGTTCTTCCGGGGTTTTTGTTTTATAAAGCTTTCCCTCTGCTTGATCCATATGGCGAACAACCTTTTGAAGCGGCGGGAGTGCTTGATCCATCCCTTCTTGTTCAGGGTTTTCAAGGGTGTTTTTTTGAAGTTCGTAACGTGCCGTAATCCACGCCTTTAGATCCTCACGTACCATTTCTTTTAATTCAGCCATATATTTTTTTTGAACTTCTGATTTTGTATACCGTATTATTTTTACCTTGGAATCATCCGTCATCAATTCTGGTTTCATAAATATACGTGCCTGAAGGCGATGCAAGCCGCCCCCCTTTTCATTATCTGAAACGTCTGACATTTTTAATGAATCATGTGCAGCTACCGGGTTTTCACGCATCTGTTTTAAAAATGCGCTGGGTAATAATTTTTGTTTTTGCTCTGCTAAGGTTTGATATAATCCCTTACCTAAAGAACCGGCAAGATATACCATACTATCTGCAACATTGGGGTGAATAAAGATTTGTAGAAGGTGATTATCGCCTGTTTCTGTGTTTAGAATTTTTCCATCTACAACAGCATCGTCACCCTTTTGAACTTTTCCAAAATAGCGATCAAATAAATCAAAATATTTTTGCGTATCTAAAATGCCAAATTCCGATAAAAGGGCGGCTAGAAAACGTTCATAATTTGGGGGAGAAATTGTTTTATTAGCGTGGAACATGTGAAAAGAAGAAGAAGTATCTACTTCTTTATTGCCAAACAATGTCATATTGACTGACAGACCCTTTTCTTGAAAAGTACCCTCATAATTATTCATTGCTGTGAAGTCAGTTTTATTTTGTCTTTTTAATTCATCCTCTATAAAGGCGTCCACATCAGCAAGCCCCTTAAAAAACTTCTCAAGGGAGCGAAGAGAGTGCATCGAATCAGACCCTTTAAGCCTTAAAATATTTCTAAATTCTGTTGCAATATCATAGATAAAACCCAACTTTCCTGGTAGCGTATGATAAAAAACAAACCAGTTTTGCATTTCTCTTTCTTTTTCCATAACCTTAAGAAGCGTGCATTTATAGCTCGCCTCTGCCCCACATGTTGGTGACGTTTCAGAAAATTCATCGGCATAAAATTTTGATAGCGTTGAATGATCCTTTAAAAAAAGAAAAACATTTTTTTGATCTTGACCGGGTTTATACGCATTACCTAAGGCAAAAGAAAGATAAGCATCTGTTGCCGTTCTTGCGGGCAGTGTTGGATTTGACACTAAAATTTTATTTGCATTTTCTGTAGAATAACCAACTTGCGCAGCATGACGATCTCTTCTTTTTATCTCATCAATGTGCTGCTTTTTAGGAGCTTGTTTAATCTCTGTCAGCACATTTATATGCTTTGTTGTTAAATGGGTTAACTTTACTAAACGTTCAGACCTTGGATCCCAAAATGGTGGTTCTGGGTAGCTTGTATCATGATAGTCTTTTGCTATAAGTTCTGTTGCTATAGGTTTTGATTGAGTTTCCTCATCACCCCGAATTATTTTGTAGGAAGTAATTTTTCGGGTTTGAACGGTCGGCATGCTCACCCCCAAACTGCCCTGTGTGTGAATTTTTCTGACGGCTTCTTTTGCATCTAAAGCTTTAAACCAATCCCTTACTGGTTGTTGACGCAACATATCCATAAGCGGGTGATGAATATAAATTTCCTTGTTGCCTATATTAAGAACATATTGCTTTTCATTTTTTGGATTATTTTCCGTCTTTAAATTAGACTCTACTAAAGCTAACAAA
Source organism: Alphaproteobacteria bacterium CG_4_10_14_0_8_um_filter_37_21 (assembly GCA_002791835.1). GTDB lineage: Bacteria > Pseudomonadota > Alphaproteobacteria > Paracaedibacterales > UBA11393 > UBA11393. Next base: position 2,775 of record PFNE01000046.1, read on the forward strand.
GCTTTAACGTCTACCCACGTAAAATCAGTATATTCTTTATTATGACTAACTGTTTGCTTTTTTAAAGATTCATTAAATTGATCTTCTGGCACAAAATCATGTTGTGCCAAATACATACGGTGAAGCGCGTCTGGCTTATTCCCACCTTTAATGAGATCATGCGACGGCGACTCTACTAAGCCATCGGCGCCCTCTTTTGAAAAGTGAAACAACCCCATAGATTCTTCCTGTGTTTCACGAACAGCGGTATTTAAAAGTGTTTCATCCCCAGCGTCAGCTTTACCGCCTAAGTTACCCCACCAATTATGACGTTCGCGCTGACCCAGTAATATTTTAGGCGTACCGTTCACATTGCTATAAACAAGAACACTTGCAGAAGACCTATCTGGTGCCACCATGCGTCGTGGATGCGCCCGTTCGTAACGCGCTAAAACCTTTGGGTGATCGTAATAATATTCCCGTAAAGAATCAAGACGCGTTATCAGATTTGATCGAAGCTCTGCGTAGTTATCTATGCGCAGCATGCTGTTATAGTGATCGGCTGTTTCAAGAATTTTCTCTTTTAAAGGGATTAGCCGTTCAATTTGATGTAGAATTTCTGCCTCTGTTAAAACGTCATAAAACTGCTTACCATCTTGGCTGGTGGTTAAGTTCCCGCAGTTAATGCCGCGCATCGTATCAATGTCACACTTAGCATCAGAAAAATCATAGCCTGTGGTTGATTTAAGCCCGCCAAGGGCTCCATAACGAAGGGAACCACCGTTATCCATTCTGTAAATATTATCATTGCTTAGCCATAAGTTTTTACCCCTTACAACTAAATCCCAGTTGGCCATAAAGGCATCAACAATAAACCCTTTCGCAACGTCTGTTTTACGGTTGAAACCAAGCTCAGCGCCCGGTAAAAATGTCGTCACGCGGTTGTAAGATCCGTCTTGAATAAACAGTTTAAATGGTGGCACTTGAATACCAAAAGACGATTCAGCTTCTCCGATTGCTTTATAAATAGCGTCCGCTAAGACTTCTTCCTTAAACTGGGGGATACGCCCCTCTCCCTTTTTAATAACAAACTTTGGCTCTGTTCCATCCTTTAAAATAAAAGTAGATTTTGTGCCCCCTGCTTGTGTTGATTCTTGGTTGAAACCCTCTATAGTGTTTGGAATACGCTCATCGCCATAAACAATATCAGCTTGCTGGCCAAAATGAATTAAATGGCACGTTTTCCCCCCGCATACTTTTGCCGCAACAGATTGCAATTGCTGTTTTTTATCATCAATGTGGATGATTGTGTTAAAGCCTTGCAGATATACTGCTTGATTATCTTCAAGCCATTTTCCTTTTTTTTCGCCATTTGTAATAAAAAGAGAGGTATTTAATAACGTTTCTGTAACGCCAAGCTTTTCAAGATTTTTAAGGGTTATCTGGCGCTCATTGGCTTTACGTGATGTTAAAAATGCAATTTTGAAACCAGCGTCTTTCCAACGCTTCATAAACATAATGGCATCTGGGTCACGTAATTTTTGAGTTCCGTCTTGACGACCATCATGGGATAAAAGCGTATCATCAAGGTCAATAAAAATAACTGTTTTAGACGGATCAAAATCAGCTTGAAAGCCTATTCCTTCATCCTGCGTCCCAGTCTTAGGTTGTGTGAGTGATAAAATAACATGTTTATTAATATTTTCAAAACTGTCCCATCTTTGAACAGGAGCTGCAGATTCAGGTACACCAAATATAACAGAAGGTAATGCAATTAACAAACAAAAAAATCGCATAAATATACCTTTTAAAAAAATCTCATACTTTACTGTATAATATTATGAAAAAGTTAATATAATATAAATTTTGTTGAAATATCAGTATAGTCATTCCAAAAATAAACCGTACTTTCTAACAGCATCATCAATTGTCAGATTTTTGTTCTGGTGCATTCTTGTTTTTTTCAAAGTGGCAAAAACTTGCTTAACAAGAGTGAAATCTGGAGAATAAGGTGGACAAAACAAAACATGATGCCTTCCATTCTGTGCTATTTCTGTAATCATTGCTTTTTTATGAACTGAAGGTCAGCGCAGCTAAACGCAGCATTATCCAGTGTGCCAAACAAGGGGGTAATCCCGCTTGTAAGGCTGATTCAAATCCTAATAATCCTTAAGCCATCTCATGAAAATAGAACGTCAATTCATACCCGGATTTATACTCTACTAAAGACCTATATTATTTTTGTATTGCGTTAGAAACTGGTGATAAATCAACGTCCGTCAAACCTGTACAACCTTCAAGGAAGCGCTCCCCAATGTCTTTCACTTGTGAAAGCGGAGATAAATCAAGTGTTGTTAACCCTGTACAACCATCAAGGAAGTCATGCCCAATTTTTGTCACTTGTGAAAGCGGAGATAAATCAAGTTTCGTTAACCCTGTACAATCAACAAGGAAGGCATGTGCAATATTGGTCACTTGTGAAAGCGGTGATAAATCAAGTGTCGTTAACCCTG
>PFNE01000046.1:5284-5973 GCA_002791835.1 Alphaproteobacteria bacterium CG_4_10_14_0_8_um_filter_37_21
AAGTGTCGTTAAACCTATACAACGATAAAGGAAGCGATCCCCAATTTTGGTCACTTGTGAAAGCGGAGATAAATCAAGTTTCGTTAACCCTGTACAACCAACAAGGAAGCTATTTGCAATGATTCTCACATTTGAAAGCGGTGATAAATCAAGTTTCGTTAACCCTGTACAATCAACAAGGAAGGCATGTGCAATATTGGTCACTTGTGAAAGCGGTGATAAATCTAGTCCTGTTAAACCTGTACAACGATGAAGGAAGCTATCCCCAATGTATGTCACATTTGAAAGCGGTGATAAATCAAGTTTCGTTAACCCTGTACAATCAACAAGGAAGGCATGTGCAATATTGGTCACTTGTGATAGCGGAGATAAATCAAGTGTCGTTAAACCTATACAACGATAAAGGAAGCGATCCCCAATTTTGGTCACTTGTGAAACCGGAGATAAATCAAGTGTCGTTAAACCTATACAACGATAAAGGAAGTTATCCCCAATTTTGGTCACTTGTGAAAGCGGAGATAAATCAAGTTTCGTTAACCCTGTACAACAATGAAGGAAAGCATCCCCAATTTTGGTCACTTGTGAAAGCGGTGATAAATCAAGTGTCGTTAACCCTGTACAATCAACAAGGAAGGCATGTGCAATATTGGTCACTTGTGAAAGCGGTGATAAATCAAGTGTCGTTAACC
>PFNE01000011.1:0-373 GCA_002791835.1 Alphaproteobacteria bacterium CG_4_10_14_0_8_um_filter_37_21
AAGTATACTATAATACTGATCAGTATTATAGTATACTTTGGAAATATGAATTCGGGAATGACGGCAAAAATCTTAGAAAAACTTTCCGAGGGAGCAATGGTCAGCGCCGCTCTCTTTAGAACCATCTTAGAGTCCGGCTATGGCGCCTCGTATTCTAAACTCCAAAGAAATTTTGACAAAATAATTAATGAGCCGCGAGGCGGTCGCTTTTCGGAAGCTGAAAGAAAAAAGCACAACTTCTACCTCATCCTTTCCAAATTGAAGCGCGAAGGCCTGGTAAAGAAAAAGGAGAATAAATGGTCCATAACAAGCGCCGGCAAAGAAAGGCTTTCCAAGTTATTAAAACGACTGCCGCGCCACAGGTACAATAAAG
>PFNE01000011.1:453-20960 GCA_002791835.1 Alphaproteobacteria bacterium CG_4_10_14_0_8_um_filter_37_21
TACCCAAAACATAAAACAACTCACGGTCGGTATTTATAAAATAAAGTGCCCATACAATCTATAGTCACTTTTTTTATCCATAACGAAGACGATCTAATACACCCTGCAATATATAACTTGCTGCTAATTTATCAATAACTTGTTTGCGCTTTTTACGTGATGTGTCTGCGGCTATCAAAGTACGCTCTACAGCAGATGTTGATAACCGCTCATCCCATAGAAGAACAGAAAATTCATCACCAAGAGCTTCCACCAACGTCATCACCCTGTCGCATGATTTGCCTTCTGTTCCGTTCATATGTAAGGGGTACCCCATAATAAAAGCAGATACATTAAATTGATTCTTAAAGCCAATCAAAACATCGATATCAGCTTTAAGCGATCTTCTTTTAATTGTCTCTTGAGGGGTCGCAATCATCCACATTGAATCTGAAAGGGCTAAACCAATTGTTTTTTCGCCAATATCTAAGGAAAGTAAGCGATTTTTATGATTTTTTATCGCCTTTAAGTCTGATATTTGAACAATCATCGTGTCTTTTTGTATTTTATTTTTTGACGAGACATATCTATTTTTCGCAAAGAATTTAAATTTTTAATCATACTTTTTGACAAAACTTTATAGCGTTTTTGTGGCACTGTTTTTTGAACACCTGATACCCGTTGCAATGCGGGTGCTCTCAGTGTATTTTTTTCAACCCTATTGTCCAGCAAATCATCAAAGTTTGTGAAGGATTCAACTGGTGGTTGATATTGTTGTTGAAATCCTAATTTTTGAAAGCCGTAGTCTAAAAGTTCATGTGCACGCTGATCACGCATTCGGGCGGTCTTTCCCCCCATTACGACAACAAACAAACGATATGGTTTATTATTCTTATTATAACGAATGGCAGATGTACTAATATTAAAGCCAGGTGCTATCGCATAGCCTGTTTTCAACCCGTCAATGCCATTTTGGGAATTTAACATACGATTATGTGTTTTAATTATTTTCCCTTCATAATTAAACTCCTTCATTTTGAAGTAATGCATATGCTGTGGAAAATCACGATAAAGGGCAATAGCCAAAACAGACATATCTTTTGCTGTTGTGTATTGTCTTTTATCATTTGTATGGCGGTCATTTAGCCCGGATGAATTTTTAAATGTTGTATGATTCATTCCTAATTGACGCGCTTTTGTCGTCATCATTTTTGCAAAGTTTTCAACAGATCCGCCCAAGGCTTCTGCCACAACAACAGCGGAATCATTAGCTGATTTAACAATCATGCTTTTTAAAAGTGTTTCAACAGAAATTCTTTGCCCAGGCTTTAACCAAAGCTTTGATGGTTTTTGCCTAGCAGCACGATGAGACACAATAAATTGGGTATTAAGTGAGATTTTTCGTTTTTTAAGCGCATCAAACATTAAATAAAGTGTCATTTTTTTTGTAAGGGAAGCAGGATAGCGCTGCGCTGTTGCATTAGAAGCGTATAAAATACGCCCGGTTTCACCATCAACAACTATTCCTGCGGCCTTTTCAGCAGCATAAAACATTGTAGACAGTAATAAAAAGTAAAGTGGTAATAAAAAATGCATTTTTTTTTGAATAAAAAAACAACCTATATAATTATAATACTTCAAAATGGACGCATGTGCCAAGCCCATCTTGATTACTATTTTAAGAGCGTTCTAAAGGGTGCACCCCACGATTTTGATATAATTCATCCGTTGGCATGAAAGGATTACGATCTTCCATAAAGTGTTTCAGCAATTTTTCAACAATATCAATCGTAAATTCAACGTTTTCTGCCGTTTGAGGGCGGGGTGAAATTTTGCAACCATGCCCACTATCATCTTTTGAGTACCCCTTTAAAACCCAATACTGTGATAAAATTTCTCCATAGTTCTTTTCAAACATGTGACTAAGCATATATGTCAAAAGGGGAAGCTGTAATGAATACCCCTTGTCCATCATTGCTTTTGAAGGCTCTACCCCCGTTTTATAATCTACTAAGTGTATATCATTTGTATTATTTACAAGGTCTATCCGATCGGCAATACCATAAATGATAAAATTGCCTAATACAGCTTGCAATCTTTCTTCACGAATCAACTTGTCGGGGGCAATATCTTGCGTAGAACGGCAAACAAATCCAACAATTGCTGCGATTTGTTTTTGCAAAAATATCTTTTGGGGTGCAGTAATATTAAGGGGTTCAATCGCTTGTTCAATAGCAGCTTCATGCGCACCCCCTTTATCCGTATCCAAGGAAACATGCTCTAAAATTTTGTGAATAATATTACCTATATCTGCTGGGGATAAACCTAAGAACCATGGGTTTCTTGACTTCAGTTTTAAAATATAACGCACATAAAAAGTGTATGGATTTTTATTAAGAAGCTCTAGCCCACTAACACTGATCTTTTTAATATTTGTTTTACAAGTTGGATATGATGCTTCTGTAGGTCTATACTCTATATCTTCACCTTGTTGCAATTGTTGGGCAATGTCATAAAACCACTGTGCACGGTTTTTTTGACCCTCAGATTCCTCACAAAAAACAGACAATCGCCTTAACCACCGTGACTCTTGTGTTGGTGTACCATCAATTTTTAATGATCGCGTAAAGTAGACTTTTTTTGCACTTAAAGTGCAGGCAAAGTCATGCGCTGACAAACCGAGGCGCCTATCTAGTGAGGGCATGCCTAATTTTTCACGATCTTGCTTAGATAGCCATATATCATTTTTTATCGTTGGCGGCCACTGCCCTTCGTTAAGAGCTGTTAAAACGATAATTGGTGCTGTAATATGACGGGCTTCTAAACTACCAACCATGGTGACGCGCTGATGCAAACTATCTATATTGTTCATTGGTGGACACATATTAAATGATGACTTCACATAATCTATAAATGTCCATAAAGGTATCTGTTCAAAATTTTTTCTTTGCAAAACTGTCAACTCGTCAAAAAACTGAACAATCACCTCGCCATCTTTTTGCATTGCATAGGTTTGCTCTGCAACAACCTCTAAATTTTTTTTAAGATAATCGAACCATTTCGGTATTGATAATTGTACTGGCACTTTAGTTTGCAAATCTAAAAATAGTTTTAAACACTGTTCATAGGTACCCTCATCATCTACTTTAATCGTATTTTCAAAAGTGCAAATAGTATGAACGACATTCATGCGATCGTTCGGGTGAAATAAGGGATGCTTTACCAGAGCTAACAAAGACTTCAAATCACGGGCCTGTAAAAAACCAAGATAAAGCAAAAGGAATTTAAAGGCAGCAGATTGTTTAATTGATATAGACAACGAACTATTAGCCTTAAAATTATATTTTTGCAGACTATTTTGTATATATGAAGATAACTTGGGGTCTGCACAGACAATAGCGATATCATCGTCAGATTTTTTTTCTAAATGATAACGAACAACCGTTGCAATAAGCTGTGCTTCATGTAGCAAGCTTTTTGCTTTTAAAAATGTGAAGTGTTCCTGAACCGGCATGCTTTGAATTTGGTTGTCAAAAAAAGACATTAATTTAGAGTGTTTTGCCCCTGTTCCAGACCACGTTTGATAAAAATCTGACTGCATACCAAGCGCTTTTACAAATTCGGCCTGGGTATATAGCGGGTGTGTAATAGGATATTCTTGATCAAAAGATTGCAATCCAGGCAACACAACATAACCATTTTCTAAGTTTAAAAGTGTTTTTGCTAATTTTTGAACAGCTGGTATTGTACCTGTTGTACCCCCCAAAATAATGGGGTGCGGTAAACTTTTGGTTTGACAATATGTTTTTTCAAGCACCTGCGCAGCATCAGTAATATCATTAAAATTCTGCTGTGCTTTTTCTATTAAATTATTTTTTTGAAGACACGCATAATAAGAAGTTATTATTGAGTGAAATGTTTTTTGATGGGGCTTAAGATCGTTTAAATTCTGTAAATATGACACTGTTTTGTTCGGCTCTATTCCTGATAAAATACACTCATCTAATAAAGCCGCAATACTTTGACTAAGCTCTATTAATAAATCATATGATTTTCCAGGTTGTTGTTGTTTCAAAAAATTTAATAACAAATGAATACGCTGCGTATTACCAACAATACGTTTAGGGTCTTCTCCTAAATCTATCTGCCCTTTTGCGTGTTGATACAAAACATCTTTATAAAAATTGGATATGGTGACAATTTTTGGCAAGACAATATTTTTAAATTCAGTTGTAAAAACCTTTTGTAAACTTAAAACAGCGCGATGACTCGGCAGAATGACGGTGGCATTTTGGCGTATATTTTGGGGAAATTTTTCCACAATACCATCTGCTAATGTCTTAATGTATGGAGCACTTAACGGTATTGTAAATAAAGGCATGTAAGAAAAAATAAAAAAGTATTCAGTAGCTAGATTATAGCATGAGCGAAAAAATAGACCTATATTATATAAAAGTGGGAAAGGTTAAGAATGGATCCTTTATTTTTTCAACAGCTCATTGGCAAAATTATGATTCACATCTCTGTGATTAACCTCATCTGCACGAACCGCTATAATAACGTCTCTCAGTTTTGCATTTTTAGATAAATTCCAGTACTGTATTGCCATTTCAGGTGCAGGAACGTTTTCATGCGTACCTGCATCAATTTCGTTCAAATACTCTGTATAGCTTATAACAGCCTCCTCTTCAAAATAACCAACAATACGGTGTGCGGTTTTTGAAGAAATTAAATATATCAAAAAGTAAAAATTGAAAAATATACCTTGTACAACAAGAACAATCAATCGTTCTAGCAATGTTGGCTGTGCAATTTTTATAAATGTAAGCAAATGCATACGTTCATTTTCAGCTTCATCTAATAAAGTTTTAATCCAATCACCATCATCCCCCATTTTTCGAAGAGATTTCATATGTTGAAGCATACCACCAACCATGCCGGGAACAGCTGCAACTGTTTCTAAAACAATTGCACGGTGACCGTAACGCTTTGCAAAAAATATATCAGCAAAAAAACGTAACATTTTGACAAAACGATAGGCAAGATAATCAGAAAAGCTTTTTGGCTTATGATGAAATCCTAAGTTTATTTCTGTCGTGTTTTCCTTCATAAATCTGCTTGCCTACTAAAATGTCTGAATTATTTTAACACTTTGAACGTAACTTTCACAAAGAAAAACGGCTGTTATGTTAAAATGTTTTTACGTCCCGCCTTAACTTGGATAAGAAGAATCGCCGTCACCGGAAGCCCCACTGTCCCCACCAGATGGATAAGAAGAATCGCCGTCACCGGAAGCCCCACTGTCTCCACCAGATGGATAAGAAGAATCGGCATTACCGGAAGCCCCATTGTCCCCACCAGATGGATATGAAGAATCGCCGTCACCGGACGCCCCACTGTCCCCACCAGATGGATAAGAAGAATCGGCATTACCGGAAGCCCCACTGCCCCCACCAGATGGATATGAAGAATCGGCATTACCTGAAGCCCCACTGCCCCCACCAGATGGATATGAAGAATCGGCATTACCGGAAGCCCCACTGTCCCCACCAGATGGATATGAAGAATCGGCATTACCAGCTGCAGCTGCTCCGTATCTATTTTCTAGTGCCTCTACTGAAGGATCATTTTCTGCAGCCGGAGCGTCTCCGTAAGCTGGACTTTCTTCTTGTGGAGTCGATCGACTCGGCGCAGGTTTTGCTTTAGACTGCGGTGCTGGGGCACCAGTATTTTTCTTTGAAAATGGATTTTTTGGCTTTTGAACCTGCTGGCTAACCTGCTCCATACCCAGCGCGTCCCCAGTATTACCTTTAATATCATTCATACTTGGCATTGGTTGTACAATACTTTGAAAAGAACTAACGTTTACATTTTTATAGTTTATTTCCGGTTTCTTTTCTGGCACCACACACGTTACAGGTGGTTTTTTTCGCACTAAATTAACAGACGGTGCGCCTGATAAAGCCCGCATCGCTTCAACACTACTGCCCTCAGGGCTTAGTAACTTACATTTTTTCTTATCACAGTGGTGCATTAAAGTTGTTTGCCTGTCTAATACATAAACGCCATCCTGCCCACTAACCATGTCATATCGCGTGTTTTTGTGCACATATGCCATTAAAACCGCAATACATGCTAAAGCTGTAGTACATGCTAATAAAGTTGACCTGATAGACATATTATTCTCCTGCCTGAAGATTTTATTAGAAAAGACATTTATTCTGCCCCATAATAATAGTATAGTGATAAAAGTGTTAACAAATCGTCAATTTTTGATCTTTTTATGACTTTTTTTCGAATAATTTTATTCTTTTTTTTCCTTTTTCTTTCTGCAGAAGCTAAAAATAAGGCTGACATTCAACGGTTCTGTCCCTTACTTGAAGAGAAAATAAAAAAAATAAAAGATGATTACAGGGCTCCTGGCCTTGCAATTGCTCTGATTAAAAATAATGAAGTCATTTATACACATACAACAGGTGTCAAAGAAAATGGCACAGACACGCCTATTAATAATGAAACAGTTTTTCAAGTAGCCTCTACCTCCAAGCTATTATTAACATTTGTCATAGCACAACTTGTTGAAGAAAAAGTGCTATCTTGGGATACACCTGTACATAAATATGTCCCTGAACTGGAATTTTCAGACAAAACTGCAAATGAAAAAATTACACTTATAGATCTACTGACACACCGTGTTGGCCTACAAGCATTTACAGGCGACATGATGTGGCATTTGCATTTTTCACCGACAGAACTTATTAAAAGCTTAAAGCATATAAAATTTAAATCATGCTTTAGGGAAAAATATGCATATCAAAATTCTATGTTTGCAATTGCAGGTATCATGGTTGAACGCGCTACTCAGAAAAGCATTGAACAATTATTTAATGAACGCATCTTCAAACCATTAAATATGGAGCAAGCCTCTGTTGGTATGGATGCCCTAAAACCAAAGTTTTTTGGGTTTAAAAAAGCAAACTTTGCTTTCCCACATGATATACGTGATGGAAAGGTGTATACAAAGCCTTTAATGCCCCATATGTACTATTTTCCTGGTAGTAGTGGTGTAAATCTTTCTATACAAGATGCTGCAAAGTGGCTTATTTTTTCAATGAATGACTATACACATAATGGCAAGCAGTATCTCAAAAAAGAAACAATAGATTTTTTACGGAGCCCAAAATCAACAGCAACAATTTCAGACCATGACTTGCAGTTTGCAAAAGAACGTTTTTCAAAAACAAGCTATGATATCGGCATATTTGAAAGCCAATATGGCCCAAGTGACAAAACCAAACTGTATGCCCACATGGGCGGGTTCAATGGCGTGCGCAGTTATTTTGGTTTTATACCATCAGAAAACATAGGCATCGTGATTTTATCTAATTATGGATCTATGCGCGTTAGTCTTATGCCAGAAGTAATTCGAAACACTTTTTTAGATTGGTACTTTGATCTTAAAGGTATAGATTGGCTGGAACGCATTCACGGCACAGAATTAAAGTGGCGTTCAGAACATAAAAATCACCGCACATTAAATAGATTGCATTACCCAACAGCACCAAGAAATTTTAACGATTATACTGGTGTTTACACCCATAAAATATTTGGAAATGCAACAATAGAACATAAAGACGGCAAGTTAATAGTACAGTATAAAGGTAAAAACATTCCCTTAACACATTGGAATGGCGACGAATTTGATATGAAACCATATCACCTTGATGAAAGCTATAACGATTACGACGTTTGTCCTGTTTATTTTTACCTAAATACACAAGGTCAATTTAAATTATATATTGGCAACATGTCTGAAGGTGTGTCACCATACTTTGAAAAGACACATTAAGAAAGCTATATATGCGCTGCCCTTTTTGTAGCAACAACAACACGGCGGTTAAAGATTCACGTACAACTGATGATCAAACTTCTATTCGAAGGCGACGCGTCTGTGATGCCTGTGGATCAAGGTTTACGACATTTGAACACGTTCAATTGCGTGATCTTAATGTGCTAAAACGCGATGGGCGCATGCAGCCCTTTGACCGCGACAAAGTTAAAAAAGCAATTTTAAAGTCTGTCCACAAACGGCAAATCACCCACGAACAAGTAGAAAAACTTGTAACGTCTATTGCAAGACAGCTGGAACTACTTGGTGAACCTGAAATTAAAAGCACAATTATTGGTGAGATGGTTTTGGAGTCTCTTAACGAGATTGATAGCGTTTCTTACATACGTTTTGCAAGCGTATACCAAGATTTTAAAAACATTGACGATTTTGTAGATATTTTAAGCAATATAAAACCTAAAAAATGATATGAAATTATTTCATGAGCAAACCATAGACAGCAAAAAAAAAATCCCAAAAGCACCCCACCCCATTCTTCAAAGTGCCAGCAGAACAATTTGTGAACGTCTTAAATGGTTTCAAAAACCATTTAAAAAAATATTAATCTTAGGACAATACAGTAATTTTTTGCAAGATGGTTCAAAGGCACTACAAAATGCATCAACAACATTGACAGCAACAAACCTGGAATATGAGTGCATTATTAGTTTTTTCGATTTACAAACAATCAATGACGTTCAAGCTTACTTATCAACCATCAAAAAAAAACTGAAACCCGGTGGCTTTTTTACAGCCGTATTTATGGGTGGTGAGTCTTTTTTAAACCTAAAAAATGAACTGATGGCACTAGAAATACGACATAAATGTGATGTATCCCTTCGGGTACACCCATCTATTCATGTAGCAGACGGCGCAGCCCTCATGCAAAAAACGGGTTTTGCATGCCCTATGGCTGATACGGCAAAACAGACATATACATATGATTCCCTATATGCTTTTATTCAAGAACTGCGTTTATGGGGCGGCACATCAACGTTTTATGAAACGCCTAAAACAATTAAAAAGTCATGTGCACAGCACATTATAAATAGTAGAAATACTTTTGAAGAAAAAATTGACCTTATCTATTTAACTGGGCTAAAACCAACATCTGGAGAACGCACATTAGAAACAAAAAAAGCTGAAATAAAATTTATAAAATAATTACCTTTACTAACAGTTTTTTAACCTTTGCTTGATAGCCTTAAAATAGAATATTAAAATTTCTGGTTATTTTTATGAAAAGTTATCGCATTTTCCTGCCCCTATTCTTATTGTTTTTTGTTGTAGGGCAAAAAACACTTGAAGCAGCGACACAAAGTATTTCACAAACGCAAAATGATAAAAAGAAGCGTAAAGCGGCGAAAAAAGATAAATTTAAAGTTGCTGGGAAAGAAAAAGTTACAATTAGTAAAAAGAAGAAAATTAGAAAAAAACCGAATCCCATGTCTATGTTTGCACAAGAAATACACCCTGGTGATAAAATGCTGATTAACAATTTCGGTAAAAAAGTTGGGTTTGATCCTAAGGATTTTTCCAAGGTAGATGAAAAAGTAGTGTGTTCTAAAAAAGCTTGTAAAAAAGATGTCAATCAATCTACATGTTATCGTGGATTTAGGGGCGATATCAACAACCCTGAAAAGGGTTGCCAGGGTTATCAACGTCGGACCATGGGGAAAAGCATAGGAAAGATAAAGAAAGAAGCAAATATATATAGCAGCGGTCCAGAAAGTCAAAAACGTGATGCAGGCGTATTAAAACCCAGCAGAAAAAAATCTGGCGGCAAAGGACAGATGGAAGAATTGAACGATGCGCCATCAACCCCAGAGGTTACAGAAAATAACACAAGTAACTTGAATTCGTCCCAAAACGTTAACCCAGCTGCAACGATAGCTGGCATCGGCGGCGCAACAGTTCTTGGCGGCCTTGCCATGAACAATTTTGAACTTGATGACGACGGCACAAAAACAGGGACCGAAAAAGGTATACATGCCATCTTTGCACCGCCTTCTCCTGCTAACGGCGATTTAGGTTCAACAGGGTTCGTTCCACTAGACCCAAGCGCTGTACCACCAGCTGCTGCTTGTTCAACAAAATTAGAAGCAGAAGAACTTGGTCGTGAAATTAAAAAGATTCATACTGATGAATTAAAAAGACGCGGCAGTAAAGCAATGCCTGGGTCTAATAACCCCAAAAATAGTCATCAACTATTGTATAATTCAATTGTAAGTCAGTTAAAATACCTGTCTACAATTACAGATAAAGAACTATTAAGTAGTTCTATATACGTTTTAACAGGATATTTAAAAATATTAATTAAAACAAAAAAGATACAGTCACACTTTTCAGACAATCTTGCTAACAAAATTATGAGTGCAGTTTCATGTGTTAAAAATATCGGCAAGACACGCGCAATTAATCAAAGCATTGGCTGGTTGGCCAACGCAATGGCTGACTAAAAAGACGTAAAAAAAGAAAAAATGTTCTTGATGTGGGCATGATATTATGATAAGATATTTTTGTTGGCTGGTTTAGCTCAGCTGGTAGAGCAACTGATTTGTAATCAGTAGGTCGGGGGTTCGACTCCCTCAACCAGCACCATTTTGGGGTATAGCCAAGCGGTAAGGCACCGGTTTTTGGTACCGGCATTCCCAGGTTCGATCCCTGGTACCCCAGCCAACAATTTTTCAGGTAAAACTCTTGTTTATATTTATTATTGGATGATAGCCTATATAAGACGGCTTATACTATAATTTTCAATTGAACATCTACATTGTTTTTTTAGTTACCTTATTGCTGTGTATTATCGCATATGGCGGCTTTCAATTAAATCGTATTCAAAAAAAATACACGTTGGAAAAAACAAATAGGGAGATAACAGACCTTATTTTAATGAACAACCCGCTACCATGGTGCGCCTTTGATATTCAATTTAACAATTTCACATGTTCATTTAGTTTTAAATTGCTTCTGGGCATGCAAAATCAGCAAGACGTCACCATACAAGATTTATACAAAATACTATCAGCGCACCCATTGTCATCCCTATATCAAGCTATTCAAGATTCAATTAATTTTGGTAGCTTGTTTTGTATAAAAAGCACATTAAAACATAGCGCAAAAGACATTATTATTTCCGGACAAAAACTAACAACTGTTCAAAAAAACTTTACACACAAAAAATGCACGAGTAACGAACTGATTTTTATCACCATTGAAGATGCAACGGAGAAAAATAAAAAACGTCAAAAAGAAGAAGTGACTTACGCGCAGGCCGTAAAAGAAAATAGAATCATCTCAAATATTACAAATAATATTCCAATGGCCTTATGGCACCGTAATTCACAAGGTCGTATTGACTACTGTAATGAAACATATGCAAGCGCTTTAGAATGCTCCCAGGCCAAAATAAAAACGGAAAATTTGGAACTTTTCTCAAAAAATGATATCAATCTTCACGCGCTTTCAGAACAAGCTCTCGCTAATCGCCAAGCCTCCACATCCCGTCAACACGCTGTTATTCAAGGAAGCCGTCGATTCATTGAAATAGGCATACATCCAATATCTGAAACGTTTTCAACAATTGGATACGCACTAGACATATCAGAAACAGATGAACTATCTTCAAAATTATCATCCACAACATCCGCATACCACGAAATATTTAATACAATTTCTATACCTATTGCTGTGTTTGATGAACACAAAAATTTACACTACTACAATACAGCTTACACAAAACTGTTTAACTTCAAAGATTCATTTCTAGATCAAAACATTACATTTGCAGATATTTTAGATGACCTAAGAAGCAGGAAAAAAATTCCAGAACACGCAAACTTTAAAGAATACAAAAAGAAAAGAGCTGAACTTTTTAACAATGTCATAAAACCAATTGAAGAATTTATAGATTTACCCAATGAAGATACTCTACGCGTTCGTATTGCGCCCTACCCTTTGGGTGGCCTTATTTTTGTGTACGAGAACATCACCGACCAACTGAATTTAGAGCGTGGCGTTAATACACTTCTTGCTGTGCAAAAAGAAACCATCAACCATTTATATGAAGCACTGATCGTCATTGAAAAGAATGGCAAAATACAATTCTTAAACAATGCAATGGAAAAGCTGTTTAAAGTTTCCAATGCAAAAACACTTGTCAACACACCTTTCAAATCCTGGACATCTCTTTTTAAAGATTTTTTCTTAGATGAAAAACAACATATCAATTGGATAGAGTATTTATCGACATTATTTATAAATCGTCACCCTGTCAATGAACGCTTGTTTTTATTAAACGATCTGGTTGTAAACTGGTTTTACACCCCCCTTCCAGATGGTTCACACATGCTTGGATTTTTAAACGTATCTGAAGAATGGAATCATGAACGGCAACTGAAAGCACATAGTTTTAACCTTGAAAAAAAGAACATACTAAAGCAAAACTATATCAATCAAGTAACACACGAATTACAAAAACCCCTTGATAACATTATTGGCTTTTCAAACAGCTTAAACCAACAGCTTTTTGGAAAACTTAACGAAAAGCAACTTAACTTCTGCCAATTAATCGAAACAAACATAGAAAATGTAAAATTTTTAATTGACGACGTTTTGTGCCTTATTGGCCTTGATCAATATTCGCTAACCATAACCCCGCAGCCATTTATACTGCAAAATATGTTAGATTCCTTAAAAGACATGATAGAGCCCATTTTTCAAGAAAATGGGATTGATTTTACCATCACAAATAAAGTGCCCAGCACAAAAGTTACAGGCAGTGAAAAGCATTTAAAGCAAGCCCTATTTGCTTTAATTAAAGACTTAACCGTATACACACCAGCAAGTGCCACAATTGAGATAGCCATCATTTCACACAAGACAGAACAGAAAGCAATAGTACAGATTAGTGCCCCCTCTCACAAACAGCTTACAAACAACACGCAAACGCTAGGCAACACAATTGCACGCCGCATTTTAGATGCACACCACACAAAACTACAACAAGAAAGCACAACAAAAATACAAACGCTTTCTTTTGATATCCCTCTATATCATTAATACAGTAGGCGGCAGCGCAGATATACCTTCCTAAAATTTGCTGTTTATACTATAGTAGTTTCAAGTCTATAAACATACATAACCGATGTCTTTAAAAGAAAAACTTGATAAAATTCTAACGCACTATAGCAAACTATCAGAACAACTATCTACATACGACATGTCGGATACTAAGGGGTTTGCAACCCTATCAAAAGAATATTCCAGTCTTGGAGAGGTTGCAGCCGCTGTTAAAGAATATAATCATAAACTAAAGCAGTTTCATGATGCAAAAAATATGATGGAAGATGCTAAAAACGATAAAGATTTAAGAAATTTAGCTGAAATGGAATATCATGAGCTAAAAGAAGATCTGCCAATAATAGAAAATAATATCAAGTTAATGCTCCTTCCAAAAGATAAGGATGATGACAAAAACGCCATTTTAGAAGTGCGCGCTGGTACAGGCGGTGAAGAAGCTGGATTATTTGCAGCTAGTCTTCTTCGGCTTTATCAGCGTTACGCTGCTATTAAAGGCTGGAAATTTGAGTTGCTCAACTCTCAAAACACAGGAATAGGCGGTATAAAAGAAGCCTCAGCAAACATAACCGGAAACGGCGTTTTTGCAAGACTAAAGTATGAATCTGGCGTACACCGGGTGCAGCGTGTTCCAGAGACAGAATCTGGTGGACGCGTACATACAAGTGCAGCAACAATTGCAGTGCTTCCTGAAGCAGAAACTGTTGATATTGTGATAGAACAAAAAGATTTGAAGTTTGACGTCTTTAGGGCATCAGGAGCAGGCGGACAGCACGTAAACACAACAGACAGTGCTGTACGGGTTACACACATACCAACAGGCGTTGTGGTTGAGTGCCAAGACGGACGCTCACAACATAAAAACAAAGAGCAAGCCTTAAAAGTGTTACGATCGCGTATATATGAAGCAGAACGTCGCAAGAAGGACGCAGAACGTTCTGAAGACAGAAAAGCCCAAGTTGGAAGCGGGGACAGATCGGAACGCATTAGAACCTATAATTTTCCACAAGGGCGTGTTTCAGATCACCGCATCAACTTAACGCTATATAAAATCAATCAAATCATGGAAGGTGAAGCACTTGATGAGATTATTGATGCTTTAACCGCACATGACCAAGCAGAAAAATTATCTAAAAATATAGATAAATAACTTTTATTTTATCTCGAGTAATGCTAAAATTTAAAAGATAATTACGCACAATGAGGTACTGTAATTGTTTCCCGATAAAGTGAAAAGAAATTTCTGATTAAAATATGTTAAAAATATTTGATGATTTAAGCTGCATTTTATTTGCCAGCAGCATAATTTTTTTTAAAAAAAACTTAAAGTTATTAACTTATTTTTAAGAAAATTTTTGTAAACTAGGGTTAAAGGGTATAAAGTATATACGAGGTTTTTATGAAAGATACATATTTTGAATCAGTTGTTATGGTGGAGCGGATTCATCGTTTATTCTTAGAAGTTCTAAAAATAGAGCTTGAAAAGTTAAATACACACGATATTAATAACGTACAGGCTTTGGTTCTCTATAACATCGGAGAAGGTCAATTAACTGTTGGTGAGCTTACAAACCGGGGTTATTACCTTGGATCGAACGTTTCTTATAATTTAAGAAAAATGGTTCAATATGGCTACGTAGAACAAATTCAGTCTGCGCATGACAAAAGATCAAGCCATGTTAAGTTAAGTGAAAAAGGTGTCACACTATACAACAAACTTGATGACATTTTTAAAGATCATAAAAAAATATTGGAAGAAAAAACTGTTAATATAGATACAGAACAATTTCTTTCTACTTTAAAGACATTAGAAAAATTTTGGGGTTCTCTGCTGATACGTTTTTAATTCTTTTACTCATATTTTTTTGAGTGACTGTCACCTACGTCATGTAAAGCTTTCTTCGCACTGTTTAGCACTTGTAATATAGTCTGTTAATATGGTAAATATTGAGAATAGCTTAAATTAGAATAATAATGACAAAAGAAGATTTAATTGAATTTACCGGCGTTGTAACTGAATTGTTACCAAATGCAACCTTTCGCGTAAAACTAGAAAATGAGCACATCATTTTAGCCCATACATCAGGGCGTATGCGTAAAAATCGTATTCGTGTTTTGGTTGGCGACACTGTCACAATCGAAATGACCCCTTATGATTTAACCAAAGGTCGCATTACATTTAGACAAAAATAATTTTTTGGGGGTTACAATGAAACGTTTTTTACGGTCAATTGTGACAAAAAAAACAGCTGCTTTTTCATTGGTAGAAATTGGCGTTGCGTTACTTATTATTGGCGTATTGATTGGCGCCGTCCTAAAAGGCAAAGATTTACTAGATTCAGCAAAACTTTACACCATCACAAAAGACTTTCAAAATATAAAACATTCTATCTCCACTTACCAAGAAATCTATCAGCAGCTACCTGGCGATGACCCGAAAGCAAATCGCTTTGGCACCAATATAACACCTGGAAATGGGGATCAAATAATTTCCTCTGCTGAATCAAGCCAAGTATGGGTTCACTTAAAAGCTGCTGGGTTATGGAAAAACCAAGAATCTGCAACATCTAAACTTGGCGGCACCTACAACATATCAACAGACGCAGAAGGGCAGCACTGGGTCACGCTATCTCTCAATTCAAATGGAGACGGTTTACTTACTCCAAAACAAGCTGTCGAACTTAAAGCTAAGTTACAATCCATGGATAGTGACCTGGCTGACGACGATGTCATTATTGACAACGGCCAAGGTGCACAAAGCAGTTGTATCACAAACGGCACAATTAAACATGACATAAAGAAAAAAGTCTGCATCATACGCTACAAACTAAACTAATCGTTTGTCATAAAAGTTCATCTTTTAGCTGCTATTTTATATTTTTTCAGCAAAAAAACATCGCAAACATTTTTTTGGCACTATAATTAAAATACTAACCCCTTAGCGTGGCGTAAAACTTCATCAGCTTCTTGTGTGTATTGCCCAGAAGCTGTATGTAAAGTTAATCCTGGCAAAATATGACATGATCCTGAAACCCCCTTCACACCTTGCACAAGAAAGCGTTTAGCCTCTTTACCTGAACCCGCCCATAAGGGAAACAATTTTATCTTGCCTATCTTTCCATATAACAAATGAACAACTTCATCTAAACGATCGGCAGTTAATATAAATGTCAACGTTCCCTTAGGCCGCAACATTAACAAACTGTATTTAACCCACTGTTTTAAATCTGCGCTTATTTCATGATTCGCATTGGCCTTATCATTTTTTTCAGATGGACGATGTTTTTCGCTATAGTAAGGCGGGTTTGCCATCACATGAGAAAAAGTACCTGCCGCCAAACGTGGCAAGGGGGTTACTAAATTGCCGCATAAAAACTCAACACGGTTTTGCAAATTATTTAATTGCACATTATCATACCCCATGCGGACATAACTTCTCTGCACTTCAAGCCCAACAATTTTAGCATGAGGGATGCGCATCGCCAAACAAAGGCTTGCTGCCCCTACACCCGATCCAACATCTAAAACAGATTCACCTTCTTTTACATCTAACGCGGCAGCCAAAAAAATAGAATCTATCGCAACACGAAAGCCATTTTTTGGTTGATAAAATTTCACGCGTCCATTTAAAAGGTAATCAGTTGTTAAATTATCCACTTTTTTACAATCTTTTACACATTAGGGTTAACAAAGCCGCTGCATTTCATATATTGTTAAAGTGTATCTACAAGAAATAAACAATAAACTATACAGCAAAAATTTCATACTTTTACGAATAACATTACGATTAAAACAACTTAAAAGCAAGATAAGATTCTTTATATATGCAATCAGTTTTAGAATTACACACATACCTTTCAGACGAACTTAAACAAGTTGACAGCACCTTAAAGGCATCACTGGAAACACCCGTACCTATTATTAAAACACTAGGTATTAATATTTTAAGTGCAGGCGGAAAAAGACTACGTCCTTTGCTAACACTAGCTTCTGCCAAAATCTTTACACCGACCCCACCGCTTGAGGCAATATATCTAGCAAGCGCCGTTGAATTAATACATACGGCAACCCTTATCCATGATGATGTTTTGGATGAATCACAGTTACGCCGTGGCGTTAAAACTGCCAACAACTTATGGGGAAACGCCTGCAGCATTTTAGTTGGTGATTTTTTATTTGCACGCTCTTTTGAACTTATGGTGAAGTGCAATGATTTTAATATTTTAACAAAACTATCAAAAACGTCAGGGCTTATTTGTCAGGGAGAAGTCAAACAGCTTACTCTCCTGAATAATACAGAAACATCAACTGCAGACTATTTTGATGTCATAAAACTTAAGACGGCTAGTTTATTTAAAACCGCTTGCTTTGCTGGCGCTAAAATTGCAGGTGCCACCAACGATGAAGCAGATATTATGGCTTCTTTTGGTGAAAATCTAGGAATTTCTTTTCAAATTATTGATGATATTTTAGACTATTCTCAAACTGCTGAGGCAATGGGAAAACAACCTGGAGACGATTATTTAGAAGGAAAAATGAGTCTTCCCGTTATAGAACTTTTAAAAATTAAACCGGATCTTAAACCTATATTTTTAGATAAAAACATGCAAAATTTTGAAACAATAAAACAAGAAATGTTTAACCATGATATTTTTAGTCTTTGTTACCAACAAGCACAAAGCTTCACCACTAAGGCGACACAAAATTTAAAATATTTGCCAGAAAATGACATAAAAAACAATTTCAGCAATGTAGCACATGAAGTTTTAAATAGAGCTGCTTAACTTTATATAATACTGAACACAACCAAATCAACATATTTAATGAAGCCTTTATAGACATTGTTATATCAAATTGCTATAATTATTTATAATGGGCGCCTAGCTCAGTTGGTAGAGCAGCTGACTCTTAATCAGTAGGTCGTAGGTTCGATTCCTACGGCGCCCACCATTTTACATTTTTGTTTAAAAATTACGACCGTCATTATATAACGTTGCCTGTAGCGTATTGAAAAAATCTCATTTTAAATATACAATTAACTTAGCAGTTTACTTCATAGCATATACAACGGGATCAATATGTGTATAAGAGTCCATATTCTTGGTATTTTAATGTGTTTAACGTGTATTGATTTATATGCAGGAAATAATACACAGGTTTTTGATAATGGTGTAACCAATTTTCAACTTCCAACATTTCTAGAGCAAAAGAACACACACAATTCGCCTCCACATGTCGGAGAGAATTCTTTAAATGCATTTGGATTATCAATGAGCCGTGCTCATAACGAGCTGATTCCCTGCTGTATTGGTCAAAAAATGCATAAGCAGAATTCAAACAATAGTCCATCAACACCTTCCTTAGGTCGTTTTTCGCATTCACCATCTGTGACATTAAATGAGGAATTACCTCCGCCACATTTCTCACTGTCTCCGACATCTGCTCCACTTAAAGCGGATGATTCTTCAAGTGCACTTGGGTTATCAGGAAGTGATGATGATTGTGGCCTGACTCCCTGCTGTATTGGTCAAAAAATGGATCATGCGAATTCAACCGAAAGTCCATCAACGTCTTCCTCATGTCATTTTTCGCCCCCCCCCATCACTGACAGTATTTCAGAAATCTTCTTCCACATCTACTCCACCAATCAATGAATCTTCTCAAAAAAAAACTACAATGCAACCAAGAAAGATCGTCTATCCCAGACTTTTCGATGTACTAAAATTGGACGAAGCAAGACAAAGAGAAAAAATAAGATTAGGAGAAGAGCGAGCATGGAATGAAATGATCACGCAAGAAAAGAGTGAATTGAATCTCATAGACAAGAAGAAGGAGAGTGAAGAAGAGCGAGCATGGAATGAAATGATCATGAAATCAGAGATAAAACGGAATTTCATAATCAATAAATCAGAGAGTCAAACAGTATTAACTGACAAAGAAACACAGCGTAAAGAATATATATACAATATTGGAAAGGATACTTTATTTCGCACTCTTGAAATATTAAAACTTGAACCTTCAAATTTCGATCCTAAATAATTTAGCTCTGTCAGATTATCTGTGTTATAGAATTTAATGTGAATAACTATAACAGTTTGATTCATAAAAAATATTTCTTGTAACCCAAAAGGGATAAAAATGACCAATATTTCACTTCTTCTTCCCATACATTCACGCAATATAAACCCGAAAGCCGTTAAGAAGATAAGAAATATAATAAGTGATGTTAAAAAAGGGGCTCAATGCTTGTACAAAATAATCTTAAATGTTCAACGGTTGCTCCTTTACTTAAAAGGATACCAAGCCTTTTTATAATTTTCGCTAAGGCAAAATGGAGTTACACATGAAACAATACATTATCAATACGCGTATTTTTAAGTATGCAAAACGCGTTATACACGCACACATATTCATAAACTCTAGCCTTAAGTATGTGACCTATTTTCCTTGTTACGCGGCAAAAAAAATGTTTCAAGAAAACCCTATTGCCCGCTCATGTAGAGATTATTTTTCATCTTCAGCGCATAATTGGCCAAAATACCTCATGTACATTAAACAACCCAGCCAGACAATCCCGCCACGGAAAATTTGTCGTGCTGGGGTATTGTGGGTCATGCTACTCACCGCAAGCGGTGCCCGTTACCTCAAGGGGGCCCAGCCTGCAAGCTTAGCAGGGGACAGAGAAACTGTATACCTAAATGCGAACAACTCATGGTTTAACTACATTTTACCGCCGGCTAATTTGGTTGCCTTAGACAACAGGGGGCAATCTCAGATAAAAAAAATAGACAGTTTAATTGTGGATGTTCAGGACGGTAATGTGGTCGCACGCGCTCGTTCTTCATCCTCTACTTTAATTCTCTCCCAGGATCCTTCTGGTACATTCAATGTTTTACACCGCGGCCCTTCAGCGGCTGAAGACCGGGCTTTTAACCTTAACGTACCACTGTTGGCACGAACACGCGGGAGCCTGCACAATGTTATGTGGCAGTTATTGATCGTCGTTTGCGCTGACCCAGCCATAACGAATACACAAAATACTCATTTTCAGTAGCTGTCAAAAGCTGAATTTCATATAATACTGAATACACATTGAACGTAACATATTTATCGATCCTTTATAGACATTGATATACTAAATATTTTGAATTATTTATATAGATGATCGATTGTTTTTTTTAAGATAACATGCGTGTTAATCAATAAGTCGTAGACTTAATTTCTAAGGCGCCCATCAAAGATTAAAATATTGTTAGCTTTTAGTCAAAAAAGCATTATATTATAGACAAAACACTTACATAAAAGGATTTTATATGTACAAATTATACTTTATACTTTTGCTTCTTATGTCTAATACAATACAAGCGGCATTTATTGTTGGAGACGGGGGCCCCTTAGATAGTGTCGTCATGAGATTTTCAACCATAGAACTAAGCACCTTATATGAACCGCAGCCAGGAATGAAGATGTATTTTTAGCGTATCGTGTTGCAAGACCTCGCCATCTTTTTAAATGTAGGAATGCATTTTCCACTAAGTGGCGCGATTTATAGATTTGTACG
>PFNE01000020.1 GCA_002791835.1 Alphaproteobacteria bacterium CG_4_10_14_0_8_um_filter_37_21
CGGACCTTTTTTTATACCTATACCGAACCTCTATATATTGTAATCAAAAAAAACCCAATATCATATAATCAATAACGGATATTTCAATGTTTTAACTCACGTGATTCTTATCTAAACCATTCCTACCCACATTAAACATATAGAGTTCTTTCTTAATAAACCTTTTATTATTTTAAATAGCGTCATCAATCGCTCTTTCAAAACGGGCTTCTTGATATGTGTTTTATGCAAGTTGGTGGTTAATGCAATAGCCTTCTGATTTAGTTGGACCACCTCTGTCTCAACCGTTAAAGAAAACCCCTGAAATAGGCAGTAATCTAAACGTGGTGCGAAACTTTTATTCGACTTCCTTCTGCTTAATAACATGCTTTATAAAAAAATACAAACAATCACAGGTTCTAACTCAAAACCACTTGCAATTGTTAATAGTTATATGGTTTGTTTTGTTTACTGATGCATTTCATAAGCATAAGTTATATAAAAATCTATAAAAGGAGATTTAAATGTCAAAAAATAAACCCTTAAAATTCGTAGTGCTAGCCTTGTTTGCACTACAGGAAAGTTTGATAGCAGTCGAAACAAGCAGCGCTGTACAAATCAGCAAAGCTATTAGCGTTTCAGATTTATTAGGTAAAATTTCAAATTTAGCAGAACTGAAGAATTTCACACAAGATGATTATGATAAACGTACAAATGAGCTATCTGTTGCTCCTGACCTTAAGTCTACGCCAGCTGGAGGCGGCTTCGCCATTACAGTCCCGCGTAAGGCAGCTGCTGGTCAAATAGATAGCTATACGCTAAAAAGCATATTAAAGCTAAAGGGCGGTAGTGAACCTGAAGGTTTTATCCAATTTTGGACAATTTACGCTGCTGATGCTAGTAAGCTGGGTTACCTGGAAATTAAAGAAGCGTTTGCTGCTGTAGAGGCCGCTCAAAAAATGAAGTACACTGCTTACAATTTATTGAAGCTTAACAATAGTAACGCAGAAAATAAAAGCGTAGAAGAACTCAGTGTGTTTTATGAAATAACCATGGACCAGGCCCAGCAACTTTCTAAAATTTTAGAAGTTCTACCCAAAATAAATGGTGTAGCAAGAACCATGGGTGCAATGGTTAATTTATCCAAAATGACGATTGAAAAAGCGCGTGAATGGTATGAGGGTGAGTACACAAAGAAAAATAATGAGTACACTCAAGAATATGAAGATTTGAATTTAATTGTGAATGAATTCATTCGAAAATATCAATTATAAGTATAGATATATTTCCTGTGGGCGGGAAGGTGCGTTGTTGCCTTCCCTTTTTCATTAGAAGAGTAATAATCTGGGTTCTGTCGCATCTGGTACTATAATCTGAAATGTCTTCCTTCTTCAGGGTATTTCTTTAACAACGTTTATATGAATTTATGATGACTTCACAGATTTACACTTGCGAAATTAATTCCACCGGTTGATCAAATTTACGATTATGTTTCCTTCATTTTTATGTGATTCAATTTTTTGTGTTTTAAAACGCGTCCCAATATATCTTTTTATCCGTAAGATTTGTGCTTCTACTAATGCCCGCAATCCATAGCCACATTTTTTATGAACCGAAGGTCAGGGAAGCTAAAGAGATAAATTGTTTCATTTCCTGAAAATATTGCTCGATTTTATGATGCCTCTCTGTTTAAGGAAGGATATGAACAATAGATTTTGACGCGGCGGAATAACAGGTGTAATACCTTTATCATAAAGCTTTTGAACCCTTTTTTTATTAAAATATGCAACATCTGAAATAATTTTTGAAATAGGCGCTTCAATGGTTATTAAGTCATCCAACTTGTCAATATCTGACGCTGAATAATCTGTTACTTCACAGTACACCAATTTCAAGGTTTTAATTACGCCAAAAGTTTTCAAAATATCTTGAAGTTTGTCGCATACCAATCTAAATAGGTGGTAAAATGTAAAAAGCAGCTCAATATAAGCCTCCCTATATGTCGCCTGCTGACCAGAAAGACGAGGAACATAGGGCGTTGCATTAATAAACAAAGCTTTCAGATCACCTTTTGGAAATAAAAACTTAGCTCACCTCGTTTTTTAACGCTTTTGTTATATTCTGTACAATTTATAACTTTAAATTTTGGTTTAGGACGTGACTTAATAGATTGTGACTTCAGTTTTGGCTTGTATGGCATTGGAAAGAGTGATTGATTTTACAATATGTTCACAAAATAGTCTGAAAATTTGCACTTTCAAGACCTTGCCGAAGAAACCCAATTGAGCTTCGGTTAATTTAACCGGAAAGCGAGGCTCAGTATAGATTCTGTGTTTTTAGGCATGGGGAAATATAGATTACTGTTTCAGATTTGATTCTGAAATTATACCACTCTATCCGTTTATCAGCCTAGAGTTTAGAACCTTTTGATAACCCGCAACCAGTAGGCAAAGAGCTAAAATTCCACGATTTACCAAAGGTTTATTGTAAGTTGCCGAATCACGTTTGTTATAACTTTTTTGTAAATTTATGTCGGACGGCATCTTTTAATTTATTCGGCACGTGTGGTCTTTTTCTTGTTTTTTTATATGATATTTTACGCTAATTTCTGATTCATTTAACACAGCCTGTGATAGCGGTGATAAATCAAGTTTCGTTAAACCAGTACAACCTTGAAGGAAATGATTTCCTATTGATGTCACTTGTGATAGCGGTGATAAATCAACTTCCGTTAAACCTGTACAACCATAAAGGAAACAAATTTCTATAGTTTTCACATTTAAAAGGGGCGATAAATTAAGTGTCGTTAACCCTGTACAACCAGAAAGGAACTGCCATCCAATATTTGTCACTTGTGATAGCGGCGATAAATTAAGTGTCGTTAAACCTGTACAACCAGAAAGGAACTGCCATCCAATATTTGTCACTTGTGATAGCGGCGATAAATTAAGTGTCGTTAAACCTCTACAACCATAAAGGAAACAATTTTCTATAGTTGTCACATTTGAAAGCGGCGATAAATCAAGTGTCGTTAAACCGCTACAACCATAAAGGAAATGATCTCCTATTGATGTCACTTGTGATAGCGGAGACAAATCAAGTCTCGTTAACCCTGTACAACAAGATAGGAAATGATCTCTTATTGATGTCACTTGTGATAGCGGCGATACATCAAGTGTCGTTAAGCCTGTACAACCTTTAAGGAACCTACTATCAATACTTTTGACATTTGAAAGCGGCGATAAATCAAGTGTCGTTAACCCAGCACAAGAAGCAAGGAAGGACCTTGCAATGTTTGTCACATTTAAAAGCGGTGATAAATCAAGTGTTCTTAAACCTGAACAACTATAAAGGAATTTATCTACAATCCATGTGACATCGTTTGTAAAAATTATAAAAAGATTTAGTCCCTGATTTTTATCTGAAATTTGGTGAAAATACTGATTATGAGAGCCGCTACAGCCAGTTATATGAAGATCTATCAGGCGGGGCATGTCAGGTGTATTCAGTTTCAAAGACATGCCTTCCAAATCATCCACTGATACGACCATGCTACTGCTAATTGGGTTGTTGTCTATATCGGTAAGTCTATGCGTATTTACCTTATTTAGGGCATGGGTTTCAATAACAGCGTCCCATCCTTGTGTTCCCGAAGTGCTGATGATCGTCTTGGGGTATAGTGGCAGTATTCGTGCAACATCTACAATCATGAGTGTGTTTGTCTTCATGGCCTTATTGGCAACATTTACAGATGCAGCTGATGCCCATAACCCTGTTGTTACTAAAAATAGGGAAAATAATTTTTTCATCGTGTGTTCCTCACCTGACGCAAGTTGTTCTTATGATTTGATTCTGAAACTATACCACTCTAATCCTTTTCCAGGCTAGATTTTACCTCATTTTGATAGCTCGTCACCAGTTGCCAGGTACTCAATTATTTTTTCCAGAGTATCTAAAATTTCCCCACCCTGTTTAAGACTTACTATAGTGTTTGCTTTTTCTACCGTGAAATCAGCGGGAAAATATTTTATATCAGAAGCACGGATATAGACACCAGCTTTTATAAGAATATTAAGGGGTTCCGCTATAGCGTTTGCTTTTTCTACCGTGAAATCGGCGGGACGATAATTTATATTAAACATATAGATTTTGACACCGGCTTTTATAAGAATATTAGCGGCTTCCGCTATAGCGTTTGCTTTTTCTACCGTGAGATCAGCGGAAAGATCTTTTAGATCAGAAGCATCGATTTTGACACCGGCTTTTATAAGAATATTAAGGGGTTCCGCTATAGCGTTTGCTTTTTCTACCGTGAGATCAGCGAGAAGATTTTTTATATCAGAAGCATAGATGTCGACACCAGCGTTAATAAGAATCTTAAGGGGTTCCACTATAGCGTTTGCTTTTTCTACCGTTAGATCAGTGGGAAGATTATTTATAGTAAACCTATTGTTTTGGATACCGGCGTTAATAAGAATTTTAAGGGGTTCCACTATAGCGTTTGCTTTTTCTACCGTGAGATCAGCGGGAAGATTGTTTATATCAGAAGCAGAGATGTCGACACCAGCGTTAATAAGAATTTTTAGGGGTTCCACTATAGCGTTTGCTTTTTCTACCGTGAGATTAGCGGGAAGGTTTTTTATAGCATAAGCATTGATTTTGACACCGGCTGTTATAAGAATCTTAACGGGTTCCACTATAGCGTTTGCTTTTTCTACCGTGAGATCAGCGGGAAGATTTTTTATATCAGAAGCAGAGATATAGACATCGGCGTTTTTGAGAATTACTATAGCATTTGCTTTTTCTACCGTGAGATTAGCGGGAAGATTTTTTATATCAGAAGCATTGATTACGACCCCGGCTTTTATAAGTATATCTATAGCTTTCACTAAAGGCTTTACGTCCTCTATTTGTATATCCTCTTTGCCTAGGTAATTTTGATATATGCTATCAAAATTCAAAGCTTCATTTTGTTCCAGTAAGTATAATAAAAAAGTATTCAGTGACGTGATAGGTTTTACAAAATTCCCGGCTATAACTTTATCAACAAGAGT
>PFNE01000023.1 GCA_002791835.1 Alphaproteobacteria bacterium CG_4_10_14_0_8_um_filter_37_21
CTTTTCAGCTCTATGCCTACGGGACATAACGACCTCTCAATT
The DNA here is from genome assembly GCA_002791835.1 of Alphaproteobacteria bacterium CG_4_10_14_0_8_um_filter_37_21. Lineage (GTDB taxonomy): Bacteria > Pseudomonadota > Alphaproteobacteria > Paracaedibacterales > UBA11393 > UBA11393. Next base: position 43 of record PFNE01000023.1, read on the forward strand.
TTAAAAAGAACGAACTATTATTAAACTACTATTTTGGACGCTTCGCACCATAGTGTGAACGACGTTTCTTACGATCTTTAACACCTTGGGTATCTAATGTTCCACGAATAATGTGATAGCGAACACCCGGTAAATCTTTTACACGTCCGCCACGAATCAATACGACAGAGTGTTCTTGCAGGTTATGACCAATACCAGGTATATAACCAGTAACTTCAAAACCGTTTGTTAAACGAATACGTGCAACCTTACGAAGCGCAGAGTTAGGCTTTTTAGGCGTTGTTGTAAACACACGGGTACACACACCACGTTTTTGTGGGCATGATTCAAGTGCTGGCACTTTATTCCGATTAACTTTTGGCTTTCTCGGATTTCTTACTAATTGATTAACGGTTGGCATTAAAACCCTCTTGTAAATATAAAAATTTCATAACATTAATATAGTCATTAAATCACATCCTACTACTATTTTTTACCATGGTCAAGTTAAATACTGCTCAATTTTTTAACTTTTTTCTTTGAATACATGTTCAAATCGGCACAGACCTTCATCAGAAATTTTCTGCAATTCCACTGGGACTTTGCTCTTATCCTCAAGTCCTAAATTGCACGTTTCCAACAATTTTAGTTCACCTATATCAATATCATTTAAGGAAACTGTATAATTAGAGAAGTAATCGTGAATTGTCGATGGCTCTAGTTTTGTCTTTTTTTCCCTTGCCGATTTGGTCATTTCCTCTAAACGTTTCACCGCATTGTGAACAAATGTAAAACAATAATCCTGCAATAAGTCTACGCGATTGTTTTCTAAGTCTTTGTTGCCGTTATGAACGCCTTTACCCATTTTTTCTAAACGTACCTTCCCTATTTGGTAAGCTGCCCCTACATGCATGAAGCCCTTATTTTCACACAACCCTTGCACAAAAGCGCGCAGTATTGGTACGACTCTATCTTTAAGATCTTCACTATTTTTCGCCCATTCACCGAATCGATTACATAATATACCAAGCTCCCTAATTGGAATATCATTTATTAAACCACCAGGGGCTACGACATAAAAATTCTGATCCAAAAAATAATTTAACAGGCCACATTGAAAAAAAACTTGCATATATTTATTTGGCCACAAATGACCTGTTTTATGCATTTCGTCAACATGCCTTTCAAATAATTGTGTCGGCCATATCCCCACACCACCATGTAAATTCTCACCCAACACTCCAAAAAACAACCTATCAACAGATTGGTTGACACCGCCTTTATCTATTTGTTGTTGAAACAAAACTTTAATTTGATCGTCTTTAGTAGTACCGAATGCAGAAGCGCTTGCAGCCTTCTGTAAACGTCTTTTTTCCTCTTCAACTCTTGCAGTCCGTTCAGATTCTTTTAGAATCTTATCCAACTGCGCTTCTTCTTCTGCCATTATTTGAGATTCTTCTATTGCAGCAGCTAATTGCGCTTCTTCATCTGCAGCATTTTGCGGCGCTGTTGCATTAAGCGATACGAAACTTATTAACAATATACCTGTATATTTTTTCATAATTCTTCTTTTTAAGAAAACAATCTGATACGTATATAATACAATTACTTTAAAAAGTCAACACTTTAAGTAAAAAAAATCATTTTGATTCATACCGACATATTTTAAATAAAGCGTATCCATCCAATAACGCCTGTATCCGCAATAGAATAACGAACTTCACCCTGTTCTTTTTGCATGCAAGTTATACCTAATTTTTGCGAATAATCATATGCGGCCCATTTATAGCTTGAATAATTTTGTTCTGCTACATTTATACTATCCGGTCCCACTTCTACAATAACAGATACATGTCCAGTTATTGGTGCATATGAAGTATCATAAATAAGTAAGTCTGCTGTTTTTGGCATTTCAGTAGCAGTGCCATTTGTGTAACGCACTGCAGTTAAGGGCCTTGCTTTGTCAGATAAATTTACAGCACCTGAAAGCTGCCATATGTCCGTTGCGTACTGAACATCGCCAAAAATGATATTTCTATTTTCCATTAGCCATCTGCGCGCATATTCAACGCACTGCCACTTCATGCCTGAACAGTAGGCAGTGCTATTCAAAGTAATAAAGTGAGGTTCGTTACTAACATATGTATCGTCCTTATTACTGTAGGCGGTTGTTAACCCATTTCTGCCAATAATATCGCCATATTTTGTTAGATCTGCTGCAGAAAGTGCCATGATGCCCATAGTTAATACCAAGTATATTTTTATCATATTCATAAACAAAACCCCAATGTAAAATATTTAAACCTATCCAGAATGTAGCCTTCACTTATTAACAAAAAGTTAATTACACCTTTTATACTTGTTTTTTCAAAATATTAAGTTACTAAAATATAGCCAAGTAATCACTACATTTAAATACTGTGTAAACACTGCAAATTTGACAAATAAAATTTAGTGCTTATAATGATTTTAAACGTGTAAAATCAGGAAACTTATGTTTATTCAAACGCTAGAAACCCCCAACCCAAATACATTAAAATTTGTACCCGGGCGCCCTGTATTTACAGAACATATGAAAGGGCATCCTGAAACATTTACAAAAGATACAGATCTTTCTATATCTCCTTTTTCTAAAAAACTCTTATTAATTGAAGGTGTTGAAAAAGTTTTTTTCGGTGAAGACTTTATTGCCCTTACAAAAAATGAAAAATTTGATTGGTATATGTTAAAACCACATATACTGGGTACAATTATGGAAAATTTTGTTAATGACTTACCGGTTATTAATGTACATGAAGCAAAAAAAAATGATGTAGAGAAAAATTTAGATCCCGTTTCTGAAAAAATTATTGAGCTGTTAGAAACGCGTATAAGGCCTGCTGTTGCGCAGGATGGTGGCGATATTGTGTTTGATTCTTTTATTGATGGTATCGTGTACGTTAAAATGAAGGGTGCTTGCTCTGGCTGCCCAAGTTCTGCCTTTACATTAAAAACAGGCATCGAAAATATGCTTAAATTTTATGTGCCAGCCGTACAGGAGGTACAACAAGTTGAAGACTAAATTACAAATTTTGGGTATTTTATTTACATCCACAATATCTCCCTATTCACATTCTGCAGAAATAGTTGTACAAAAAGGGTACAATAAAATAAAAAGAAATGAACATAAGCACTGTAAAAAGTGTGTTGCACTTATTAAAAAAATTGAAATCGAAATGGGGATTCCTAAAGATTTACTGCATTCAATCGCCTACGTTGAATCACGTTTACGTCCTTATGCTGTCCACGTAAAAAGACAATCTCATTATTTTGATAACAAGTCAGAAGCTGTCGCATTTGTAAATTTAATGAAAAAACAGGGCTATAAGAATATTGATGTTGGGTGTATGCAAGTCAATTTAATGGCACATGGAAAACAGTTTGTATCAATAGAGCAAGCCTTGGACCCTGAAACCAACATCCTGTACGCTGCAAGACTTATTAAAGCTTTTAAGAAGCGTTTTGGAGATTGGGGAAAGGCTGTGAAATATTATCACACATCAAACCCAAAATATCATAATGATTACCACGCACGCGTTTATAAAGTTTACGGAAACGCGCAAGCAGTTTTACATATGAATCGGCCAGATAGAGCAGCCTAGCTAGAACATCGCCCTTATAAAAGGGGTGTTTTGTTGTTGAGGGGGAGTAAGATTTTAAAAATTCTTAACGTTATGTTATCCGAGACATACAGCCTAATGCAGCTTTGTGAAAATCTTGCTCTAGAGATAGCCTATCGGAATCAATAATTGTTTTGTGGGCAATGATAACAAAATCTAAAGAAACTGCTGCATGCTCTTTAAAAAAAAGCTCTAGACATTGTGGTAACAAAGAATCTACAAGGGTGCGCATACGCCGTTTTGCGCGGTTTCTATAAACAGCATTCCCAACACGTTTACTAGCGGTAAAACCAATTCTTGTGCTCACTAGGGAGAGATTTTCATTTTGACGCGCACATAATAAAGTAAAATGCCGCATCCTAGATTTAACCCCTAGGTGCGACACTTTTAAAAAATCTGCACGTTTTTTAATACGTGAAACCATTTGAATTAGGCTGAAAGACGTTTACGACCTTCACTACGACGTGAATTCAATATACGGCGACCGCCAACAGTTGCCATTCTTGCACGAAATCCGTGACGGCGTTTACGAACAATACGGCTTGGTTGATAAGTTCTTTTCATGTTAATTAACCTTTTTAATACATATATTACTTATATCATAAAAAATTTATTATGTCTATTTTTTAGTAAATTATTTTAACTTTTTATACGTGTTATCCAACCAGATCTAAACCTGAAAAGAAAAAAGCAATCTCAGTTGCTGCATTTTCTTGTGAATCTGATCCATGAACAGAGTTTGCTTCAATACTTTCTGCAAATTCTTTACGAATGGTACCAGCATCAGCGTTTGCTGGATTTGTAGCACCCATAATTTCGCGATATTTTGCAACAGCATTATCGCCTTCCAACGCTTGAACAACAACAGTTCCAGATATCATGAAGTCGCACAATTCACCAAAGAAAGCACGTTCTTTATGCACGCTATAAAACTGTTCAGCTTGTGTGCGTGTTAATTGAATACGTCTTTGTGCAATAATGCGCAGACCGCTACTTTCAATTAATGCATTTATTTTACCAGTTAAATTTCTTCTTGTGGCATCGGGCTTAATAATAGATAAAGTGCGTTCCATGTCATTCATTGATAAGAGTTACTATATTTTCATTTGTAAAGCATTTTATTGTTCAAATCAATAGAAAACATTCATTTATAAACGCGGTATTCATTTGAAATAAATTATAAAATTAACAATGTATTAACCTTTTTAATGTTTAATAAAGATAGAATTGTTTGACAAGTATATTCAAATGAAGGTAATGAAGCATTTTAAAATTAACCTTATGTTTGTCGCGTTAGGCGGTGCAATGTTTGCTACCGAAAGCAGCAAATTTGGCAACAATATAGAAAAATCAATTTCTAACAATAAGCCTTCAGTTTCGCAAGTGCTGGCGCAAGATACATCTGGATTAACGCTTGCGCTGTCAATGAACAACCATGATTCAATAACAGATGTGCCTGAATGGGCTGAAAAATTAAAATCAGACGTAGAGGACATTAAAAAAACACAACAACAGATTCTGACATGCTTGCAAGTAAATAACTTTTTACAATTTAAACCGTCATCTAGCAGTAGAAGGCGTTCATCTGATAGTTTTTTTTGGAACAGCCTACGCGCTGAAGAAATTTGGAAAGCAAGGTCACAAGAACAGAACCCTTCAGAAAGAAGAGTAAGCTTTACAGAATTTCCCATGAGAACATCTATAGATTTAGGTGATTCTATAGAAATGACAGAAGAAGAGAAAGAAGCAGATAAGGTGAACCAAATAAACAACAGAAATCAAAACAAAGCAAACCACCGAAAAGATTTAATTAAAATGAGGTTGGTTGCAAAAAATTCGTTTCTATCTGCCCACCCTAATGGAGTATACGAGGGCGATGCATTTGACCCAGAAAGTGATGAGGAAACTAATGAACAATCCACTTTAAACACATCGTGCAGGCGTGGCGGCATAGTATGTACGCCTGCAACAAAGTTGCGCATAGCATCTATCGTAACACCGCATCCCCCAAGCCCGGCAAACAGCAGTACAAAAAGGCCCACCTTTATGGATACAACATCACCATTGTGGCTAAAGAATGTGTCCTTTACAGAAGATGCACCGGTTGTTATTGAAAGTACAAATCTGAGTGCTACTGCAAGCATGGACTCACTCAGTAGCCCCACTGACTCTCTGCCTCTTTTAAAGATTAACAAAAAATAAATTAACCAAGCTTTTAGGCATTTGTGCACTCCCAACACTATGAGCCTTTCACTTAATCCCCAACAGAGAAAAGCGTTTTTTCTTTTGGTTCCTCAATCATTTGAAGCCCCAAATGCTGATACGCTATATTGGTAAGCGACCTTCCCCGCGGCGTTCTTTGGATAAATCCTTGCTGAATAAGATAGGGCTCTATTGCTTCTTCTAAAGTATCGCGCTGTTCTGCAAGGGCTGCTGCTAATGTTTCTACACCAACAGGGCCGCCATTATAAAATTCTGCTATTGTGCGCAAATAACGAATATCTTGTGCGTCTAAACCAAGGGGATCAACATCTAACTTATCAAGGGAAGATTTAGCTAGCTTTTTTGTGATCGTATTCTCGCCAGAATATTCTACATAATCGCGCACGCGTCTTAATAAGCGCCCAGCAATACGCGGCGTACCGCGAGACCTGCGCGCTATTTCTTCAGCACTTTCATCTGTCACATTAATTTTTAATATTTTTGCAGCGCGCGTAACAATTATTGTTAAATCGTCAATGGCATAAAACTGTAAGCGCATAGGTATACCAAAGCGATCCCTAAGTGGCTCAGACAATAAACCAGAACGCGTCGTTGCTGCAATTAATGTAAATGGCGGTAAATCTATTTGGATAGATCGTGCAGCAGGCCCCTCCCCAATCATAATATCTAGCTTAAAATCTTCCATTGCCGGGTATAAAACTTCTTCAATGTTGCGGTTTAAGCGATGGATTTCATCAATAAACAGTACATCATGTGGCTGTAAATTTGTAAGAACTGCAGCTAGATCACCAGCTTTTGCAAGAATCGGCCCTGATGTTGACCTAAAACCAACGCCCATTTCTTTTGCAATAATCTGCGCTAGGGTTGTTTTTCCAAGACCAGGAGGGCCATATAACAAAACATGGTCTAGTGCTTCTTGTCTTTTTTTTGCAGCTGATATAAAAACTTTTAAATTTTCACGTAGTCTTTCTTGCCCTGTAAAATCATCCAATAACAAGGGGCGTATAGAATTTTCAGATGTTAATTCTGTTTCTACATTTTCTGAATCTAAAAGTATATTTTCCATGAATTCCACATTTTATTAATTTTTATTATAGATAGACTGTATATATCCATTTTAGATTCTAACAATATGCATATAACATAGCGAGAAAATTCACTTTTAATAAAAAATTTCATGATATTTTTTTTAAAAATTAACTTTTTGTTAGTACTTTTCAAGTAATCTTGTAAAAGATGCATAAAACTGCATAGATAAAACATTTGATATGTTTAAATCAGAAATGGGAGACTGAAATGTCAAAATTAATAAATTCAAGTATTTTTACAGCTATAACAGGCGCGCTTATCCTGATGGGTTGCGACGGGAAAAAACCTGCCGCTAAAACAGATATAATGCCAACCGTTAAAAAAGAATCAAAAGTTGACGTTAAAAAAGATGTTGAAATGGAAAAATGTTTCATTAAAAAGGGCGACGTTGGCTTTATTAAAGAATATAAAGCTGATTGCGAATCTGCTGACAGTAAAGATTGTACTGCTACAAATAAAGCTGGTGATCCAACTGCGTGGATATTGGTTCCAAAAGGACAATGTGACAAAATCAACATGAACAACTTTGAAGGTGTGTCAGAAAAAATTAAAGCTAAAATAGATTTAGATGCTTTAAAAGCAGCCTTAGAAAAATAAACGTTTTAAAAAAAAACTGAACTTTGAATCATTCATTGTTATTTGGTAGCGTCGGCATCACGATCGGCAGCTATCAACAGATTCTCAAAAAATCTGCCCTGCATTGGGTGATTTAAAGTTCACGTTTAAATTTTTCATTTCGTTTTTGCATATAAAAATCATGATTAAGATCAAAATCTATGACAACTTTTTCTAGATTGCTTTTAGAACAATCAAAAGCAAGTTTTTTAGTATGCTACGCTTGCAAAATACAGACCATACGGTGGGGCCGTTTGTCCTGATTGTTTTCGATCTCCGCCTTCTAACAGGTCTTTAACCCAAGAGGGTTGTTCCCGACCCAAACCAATATGAACAAGGGTGCCTGCCATAATACGTATTTGATTATGTAAGAACGATCTTGATGAAATATGAATTTCTATTAAGTCATCTTTTTCAATAACTTCGCATTGCTCCATCGTTTTAACAGGAGATTTTACTTGGCAGTGAATACAGCGAAATGCCGAAAAATCGTGATGGCCAATAAAATGCTTTGCAGCTTCCTTCATTAAATCAATATTTATACTTTTTTTAACATGCCAAACACGCTGATCGTAAAGTGGAGAAGGCGATCTTCTGTTTAATATTTTATAAATATATCTGCGGCTTTTGGCCTGAAACCGTGCATGAAAGTCATCAGAAACGATACTAACCTCTAAAATGCTGCAGCCTTTTTCTGACATGCAATAATTTAAGCCCTCACGTAATTTCAGGGGTAAAATATCTTTTGTTAAGTCAAAATGGGCAACTTGGCCAATAGCGTGCACGCCTGTATCTGTTCTTCCTGAACCATGCACGGTTACTTGTTCTTGTGCAATTTTTAACAACGATTTTTCAATCAACCCTTGAACACTGATCAGTTCTTTTTGGCGTTGGAATCCATGAAATTTTGTTCCATCGTATTCCATCAACACCTTATAACGTGGCACTACATATAACCTTCTTAAATATTCTTACATTAAAGCTGTAACAGCTTTACCTAATCTGACCACAGCTTTTTCAAGATCTGTCATAGATGCTGCAAATGACACCCTAAAATAAGGCGACAAGCCAAAGGCAGAACCTGGAACAACTGCAACGCCGTAATCTAAGAAGTAAGCACAAATTTCATGATCATTTTGTAATACTTGCCCGTTAGGAGTAACTTTGCCCAATAAATCTGCACAGTTTATATAAAGGTAAAAAGCACCATCTGGCGAATTACAGCTTAGGCCTTCTATATTGTTAATGCCCGTTACCAAAACATCGCGCCTGTTTAAAAGTTCTTTTTTCCAGGTGTCAAGAAATGATAAATTGCTATTAAGGGCTATCACGCCCGCCCCTTGTGCAATAGAGTTTGCATTTGTTGTACTTTGTGACTGTACCTTCGTCATGGCTTTAATCAGCTGCTTTGGCCCAGCACCATACCCCAAACGCCACCCTGTCATTGAAAAAGCCTTAGATAAACCATTTAAAATTAATGTACGTTCCTTTAAATCTGGGGCAGCATTTAAAATTGTATAAAAGGGTATATTGAACGTAATATGTTCATAAATATCATCTGTCAAAACATATACATGCGGAAATTCACGCAACACGACCGCAAGTGCCGCTAATTCTGCCTTACTATAGACAGCACCTGAGGGGTTGCCAGGGCTATTTAAAAATACCCACTTTGTTTTATCAGTAATAGCGCAGCGCAATTGGTCAGGTGTCATTTTAAATTTAAAACGCTCTTCTGTGTGCACAATAATAGGTATGCCATTAAATAAAAGTACAACATCGGTATAAGACGGCCAATAAGGGGCAGGAATAATCACTTCGTCATTTTGTTCAATGGTTGCAAGCATGGCATTAAACAAAACCTGTTTTGCGCCAGCAGACACCATAATTTCATCTAAGGCAAAATTTAATTTGTTATCGCGTAAGAATTTATCTTGGATCGCTTTTTTAAAAGCTGGCAAGCCGTCAACGGCTGTATAACGTGTTAATCCCTGCTCCATGGCTTGTCCCGCAGCCTGTTTTATAAAGTCTGGGGTATCAAAATCTAATTCCCCAGCTGCCAAAATAAGCATATCTTTGCCTTCAGCTTTGGCCTTTTGGGCTTGCGCCATAATTTGTAGTGTTGGAGATAATTTAATGCGATCAAGGCGCTTTGCAAGAATATTCATAAATTTTATGACTTTGTTTGTTGATAATTCATATTATCAATAGGGTGCACTATTGTCCATGAAGCAGTATTTAAAAAAGGTTGCAAATTCCATCATGAGTCACTATCTAGGTATAAGAACAATTCAGAAAGGATTACATCATGAAAGTTCATAACAAAATTAAATTACTAACCGTAGCATTAGCAGTACTATTAAAGAGCCAACCCACATTTGCTAGTGAACAAGGTGAGCCAAACGCTTTAGCTAATCCAGGGGCAGAAAGCACTCAAGTAGAAGCAGAAGATGCTGGTTCTGATGCAGCAGAAGTAGATGCTGAAGTTGCAAGACGTGTAATTGTAGCAAGAGAAGCTGCTGCTGCTGAAAAAGAGAGAGAAATAGAAGCTAGAGTAAAAGCCATTTTACTGCTTGACGAACAGCAACGAACCGAAGCACAACGCCTTGAAGCATTTGCACAAAAAGCTAGAGAGGATTTAAATAATGTTAACCAAAATGTTGTAAAAAGACCTGCTGAAGAATTGAAACGATTTTTTCGAAAATTGTAATTAATTTATAATCATTTAATTACACAACCTGTACTTAGAAACTAAGTACAGGTTTTTTTGTCTGTATTGGCATATATTTAAACGGCTGCTAGACTATATGTATATACATAAATTAAGAGTTACAGATGCAGCACCTTTCACTATTGTTGACCGTGTCTTTTTTATCTGCACTTCATGCGGGCTCTGTTGCTGCACCAGGCGCTATACCCCCCACTAAGAATGATGCCGTTACAGTTGAAAACAATGAGGGTGGCGATGACCCTTTATCAACAGCTATTACGTTTCCTAATTTAACATCTGTCAAAGGATTCGCTTATACCTATCAACGTAAAGATACACGTAATGCGCTGATTGAAGCGTTAACCTCCGCTACAAAAACGATCGATATTGCAGCGCATATTATTGATGAACCTGAAATTATAAAAGCCCTTCAAAGCGCAAAAAACAGGGGTGTAGAGATTCGTTTGTTTATTCAAAAATCAGGCGCTTTACAAGGCAAACACAGTGCAACAAATAATTTTAATATTCAAGATATTGCCTATCAAACAACAAAAATCACAACATATTTTATGCCCGATTTAGGGGATCAAAACTTTAAATATAGCGTTCAGAAAATGGCGTTTGCAATCGTTGATCGGAAATTAGTATCTCTGTTAACTCATCTACCCTGCAATGAAAATCAACAGTATTTTACACAAGGGCTTTTCTTCAATAATACAGAGTTAGCCAAATCCTTAAAAATAGTTTTTGATTATAATGCCAGTGGTGGTCGTGGTGAAAAACCTGCTGCACTAAAGGATTATAACCACTTGTATAATAAGTCACAGCTTATTATATTTGGCGGCGAAAAGGGCCGTGAAAAATTAAAAGAATGGTGTCGCTTTGCAACACAAACACTTACCGTTCAAACACAAAAATTGGATGATATAAATTTTGTCGACTTTCTGCTTCAAATGCGCAAAATGGGTCGCAGTATTAAAATTATCACTTCTGAAATTTCACCCGATCATACCCTTGAAAATTTATGTATTGAAAAAGGTATTGAAATTAAAGTGATGAACAATATATCAGGCACCATCATTTTATTAGACCATGAAACGGCATTATCACACATGTTCATAGGTCCCCTAGCACTTACTGCCCATGACTTTAAATACGCCAATTCTTTAGGATGGGCCCATAAACAACAAGAAGTTGTCAAAAATACTTACTCAGTTTTTGACACACTATGGAAGCAGGCAAAGGCTCCTGATTTTGCAAACCCATCTTAAATAACTTTACAGATAATCTTCACTTTATCTGTTATTTGTTTGTGGCCCTTTATAGTTTGCAGCATGGCGGTCTGAACTGTTTTTGTAACCCTTATAAAATTTTTTGGCCAAAATATTTAAAATAGGGTCAGTAACGCCATTTAAAAATGCATAATTTACGTTGTCTTGAGTATGGTGAATTAGGTGATGCTTCTTAGGCAGTAATATTTTAAATTTTTGTAATTTCTTAATAATGGAATTCTTGTTATGTGCGTTATGACACCAGTAATGTGACACTTCCGCAAACGATGAAAAAACACCAAATGCAACTAAAAATATATTGATAAATACAACTAAAGATAGTTGATACTGCAAAAAAATAACCATCCCTAAATAAACAACAAGCCAAAACTTCGATCCAGATTCTATAACATAAATCATAAGGGGGTGCCGTGTTTTATATTTCATATTGCGATGATGCATATGAAAGGCTGCAATAAATGGGCCCGCAATAGATTTGTAGTTTGTATTGTTATCCATATACATATGGACTGCACCACTCATAAAATCAGCAGCAATATAGGCAAAAAAGATACTAACAATCATACATAGATAATCAATAAAATCGTTATTTATATAGAATTTTTGATATAAATTCAACACGCTTACGATTTGCATACTAACGATTGCAATCGACACAAATATAAAAAATTTATTGTACAAAATGTTGTTATGGTACGTTTCCATAGCAACCTGAAAATTCTTTGATTTATCCTGAATTTTCAGATTTTCGGTAAGGCTATTCACTGTATTGCAAAGCTTTAGTAGTTTCTTTTTTTGAACATATGTGCGAAAAAAGCGTAATTAAGTTTTCGCGCAGCTTATGGCGATGTACGACCATATCAATCATACCATGATCTAGTAAATATTCAGCTGTTTGAAAATCTTCGGGAAGTTTTTGACGTACAGTATCTTCAACAACGCGTCTTCCTGCAAACCCAATAATAGCACCGGGTTCTGCTATGGCAATATCACCTAGCATTGCAAAAGAAGCGCTTACACCGCCTGTTGTAGGATCTGTTAAAAGTGTTATGTACGGCAGGCCAGCTTCCTTTACTTGTGAAACAGCAATTGTGGTACGCGGCATTTGCATCAAGGATAAAATTCCTTCCTGCATTCTTGCCCCACCTGAACCAGTTACAACCAGCAAAGGTGAATTCGTTTGAATCGCTTTTTCAGCAGCAACAAGCATACCTTTACCAGCAGCCATGCCCATAGATCCACCCATAAAATTAAAATCCAACAGGTAAACAACAGTGCTTTTGCCACCAATAAGCCCATAAGCTAAAATAACCGAATCTTTACGACCCGTTTTTTGGCGATATGACTTTAAACGATCTGTATAGCGTTTAGAATCTTTAAATTGAAGGGGGTCCTGCTTAACCTCCGGCACATCAATTTCTACATATTTTTGATCATCGAATAATAAATTCAATCTGTCTTGTGCACTTAAACGCAAATGTTTTTGGCAGTAATGACATACATGATGGTTTGCAACAAGGTCGCGATGAAAAAGCATATGCTCACATTTAGGGCACTTAGACCATAAATTATCAGGAATATCCTTTTTTTTATGGATTAATGCTTTTATCTTGGGGCGCACCACATCTGTTAACCAGCTCATGATTAAATTCTTTCTATTATTTGGATATTTCACCAAAATATTTTTTACATCATTATAATGCAGTATAACGAAAAACGAAGGAAATATCCACAAATACTAGATTTCTCTAGGACGAAACTAAGTAATACCGGCAGGGAGAGAGGGCATCGCAATTATTTTACTGCAAGACCTCACCCCTTCTGCCATTTTTATGTTTAACCTACTTTTTTTGAGCACGCTTTACATAATTATCAAAAGAATTTGATTGCATTTTCCAAGCTGTTTGCCAATCATTTAAAGCAAATTTGGGATGTCTTAAACTTGACAGGGTATCAATATAAACTTGAAGGGCTTCGTGATGATTTCTGCGCTCTGTAGCACCTGTTATATCTATTGTGTTATGGGCCTGCACACAAAAAGTAGCAGGAAAATATTTATGGCTAAATTTTGCATGCCCATCTTTTGTTTTTTCATGCATTAAGTATGGATCATTTTCCAATAGATTTATAATTGTAGTTCGGCTTATTTTTTGTTTTCCTCTCAAAGCCTCAATAGCTTTTCCATAATGGCCGCGTGCATATGTATGCATTTGTGGGACATCAACCATTACTGCAGATTGAACAGTCTTATGAAAATTTTCCCCATGCTTTGCATAGTTTTCTGTGGTTGTTATTGCACACAAAATTGACGCAATTAATATTTGTTTTTTCATAACGTAAGACCTCTCTTTAACTGTTGTATGTGTTGGGATGGTCAATTTACGACATGTAAAAATAAAAAGCAACTATCCCCATACATATAATCGTAACATGAGTTCATACTAAATACCCTTTCATTCTTTAAACGTATGGTTTAGCGTATTTTTTAACATAGGGCCAAACCCCGCGGGGAATTTTCAAAATAACAATCAACAAAACAATGCCGTATATTACTTGTTTTAATCCACCTTTTTCAAAATCGATCATTTCTAATAACCAATCAATACTCTCGCCAAGAGTTGTCATAATAATACCGCCTATTAGGGACCCCCAGGGAGAACCTAGTCCGCCCAGTAGCGGTGCAATAATCATGTTAAGCGATTTTTGCATGCTAAAGGCTTGATCTGGAAAAAGGCTATTTTGATAAAAGGCGGAAATCACACCGACAATACTTGCAAATCCAGAAGATATAAACATCATGATTGCTTGTGTTTTAACAGTATTAATACCAACAGAATGGGCTGCATCAATATTATGGTTTAAGGCACGGGCACTGTACCCTAAACGATGTTGAAAAATACTGCATGTTGAGAGAGTAAAAAGTATCACCAAAAATAAAAGAACATAGTAAAAACCAGCTTCTGATAAACGTAAATTTAATAAACTATCTGCCGAACTTAACGGGATGAACAAACCTGAGGCACCCCCAAACCATTGACCTGCTTCAAATAAAATACGCGTGCATTCTAAAAAGGCAATTGTTAAAAGTGTAAAGTAGGCATGTTCAATTTTAAGCCTGGCTGATAGATAAGCAATACCACCACCTAAAAAGCCACAAAATAAAAAGATAAAAGGAATGCATAGTAGGGGCGATAGATGATACTGGGTAAATAAATAAGCAGAAAAATACCCACCCAAGCCAGCATATAACGCTTGCCCAAAAGAGTATTGACCACAAAATCCTGCCATAATATTCCAGCTTAACGCATAAGCTATTGTGATAAATGTATGAATCATAAAATGTATCACGTAGGTATTTTCAAAAAAAGGAACAATGCATGCAATACACGTTAAACTTATCAGTATTATATTTTTAACTGTTGCAAACTGTTTTTGGATCATACTGTTTTTATTCCTTTTAACCCTTGTGGGCGTACAAGTAATAATGCAATTAACAAAACAAAGCCACTTAAAGTTTTATACAGCGGTGAAATATAATACCCAACATAAGATTCGCTTATACCAATAATTAAGCCAGCTAAAAGCGTACCGGGCACAGAACCTAATCCACCCATAATTACGATAATAAAACATAATAAGGTAATGTCTGGCGCGCTCTGCACTGAAACATCTACCACAAAACTTAAACACAAAGCACTAACTGCAATTAAAATGCCTGATATAATAGAGGTGATTGAAAAAATCTTTTGTTGATTCAACCCAATTAAAAATGCGCCTTTGGGATTAATTGAAACTGCTTGAATGGCTTTTCCAATATATGTTTTTTTTAAAAATAAAAATAAAGCAGCTGTTGTGAGAAGGGCTGTTAGGGCGCCAACAAACTTACCATAATTTAGATGTATAGAGAAAATTTCTAATGATTCTAACGTAATGGGGGCAGACAATGTGAATGTATCGGCACCAAAAATCAGTAACAATGCATTTAATAAAATAATAGAAACAGCTGCCATTGTAATAAATTGAACGCCATCTCTTTTTCCACGCAAAAGGTTAAACACCGTTTTTTGCATACCCCAAACAGCCAAAACAGATAATATAAGCGTCAACGCAAAATTAAAATAAAGGCTATCTATATAAGTATTGCTAATAAGGCATAACAAAAGCATCGCGCCAACGATCATATCGCCATGCGCAAAATTAATAATGCGCGTCACCCCGTATATAATAGACAAAGCAAGTGCCATTTGACCATAAATCATCCCGGTTAAAATACCGTTACAACTTACTTGAAATAAAGCGGTTAAATCCATCAAAATACAATAGTAGATACTGTGGATTCATCTTAAAACATTTTGCCTAGCAAGGAAAGCAGATCATGTTTTAACTATATCAGCTTCTTCGTGCTGTTGCTTTTCCCACATAACTTTATAAAGCCCCTTGCGCCCAATTAATTCATTGTGGGTTCCACTTTCTGCAATTTTCCCGTCTTTTAAAACAATGATTTTATGTGCATGCGTAATAGTCGATAGTCGATGCGCGATAATAAGCGTCGTAAACCCTTTTGATATTTCTTTCAAACGGTTTTGGATCGCTTTTTCTGTATGCGTATCAAGGGCGGATGTTGCTTCATCAAATAAAAATATTGGTGGGCGCTTTAAAATTGTGCGGGCAATGGCAACACGTTGTTTTTCACCACCTGAAAGTTTTAATCCACGTTCACCAACAGGCGTGTCGTATTGTTTTGGAAGCCCCATGATAAAATCGTGTATTTTGGCATTTTTTGCAGCACGTTGAACATCTTCAAAAGGCGCGTTGGGATGACCATAGGCAATATTATATTTAATGGAATTGTTAAATAAAACTGTATCTTGTGGCACTATACCAATGGCTTCACGTAGGCTTTTTTGCGTAACCTGACTAATATTTTTGCCATCAATTAAAATTTCCCCAGATGTAACATCATAAAACCGGAACAGTAATCTAGATAGTGTTGACTTACCTGCACCTGACTCCCCAACAATTGCTAAGGTTTCACCTGCTGGAATATCGAAAGAAATATTTTGCAAAATGTGCCTATCTTTATTATAGCTAAAAGATACATCTTTAAAGCTTACAGAACCCTCTTTAATGATTAAGTTTGTTGCATTAGGAATATCTTTTACTTCTTGTTCTTCATGAAGCAGGGCAAACATTTCTTCCATATTAACCAATGCGAGTTTTGTTTCACGGTAAGCAAATCCAAAATTACCTAAAGGCAAGTACAGCTGAATTAAATAAGCATTCACAAGAACAAAATCACCAACTGTTAACTTACCACTGGAAACTTCATAAGCAGCAAGAACCATAAGCGCAATTAACCCAGTTGAAATAATGAGACTTTGTCCAATATTTAAATATGCCAGGCTTTTTTTAGATCGAATGGCAGCATCTGCATATTCATTTTCTATTTTTTCATAATGCCTATATTCATGTTCTTCATTACCAAAATACTTAACAGTTTCATAGTTTATCAGGCAGTCTACTGATCTGCTTGCAGCGTCTGTTGAAACTTGATTCATTTTACGTATAAAGCTAAGACGCCAATTTGTAATCGCTAAGGTAAACCATAGATATGATCCAAGGGTAACAAGGATAATGGTCGCATATACCCACCCATAAATAAAAAATAACACACAGGCAACCAAAATAATTTCTAAAAGTGTTGGCACGATAATAAAAACAGAAAATCTTAAAAATCGTTCAATACTAAGCGTTCCACGTTCAATAGCACGCGACAAACCACCTGTTTTACGGTCAAGATGAAATTTTAAACTTAAATCAAATAAGTGTTTAAAAACCTTTATGGCAACATTTTTAATGGCATTATGTTCAACGTGAGAAAATAATCCGTCTTTTACATCTGAAAAAAATTGTGTCGAAAGGCGCGCCATGCCGTAAGCTATAATTAAGGCTACAGGGATTGCCTTAAGGCCAAGATCATCAATTGACAAAGCATCAATCGTACTTTTCAATATGATCGGCACCAAGATGCTGGTAAATTTTGAAATGAGCAACCCTAATAAAGATATAATTAAAAATATACGAAGTTTAGTGTTTTTTTTGTCCCATAAATAGGGAATAAATGTTTTTAAAACTTTTTTGCTGTTCATGTTCATAAGGGGTAATGTCTATGTATTTATGTTTCCCATTGTAGGGGGCACTGTAATGCAATGCAAGAATACAAAATTTAAAAGAACAGTAAATAGGTGTATAATTTTCACCCTAAGAAAATCCTAAGAAAATAAAGTATACCTTTAAGCGCTATTAAGGCCCCATCAAAATATTAAATTTCAATCCACCTTAATAGCATACAAATTTCTTTACATCTGGGGCCAAAAGCAGGTAGCCTAACAACAATGGAGGAGTGCCAGAGCGGTCGAATGGGGCAGTCTAGAAAACTGCTGTGCAGGCAACTGTACCGTGGGTTCGAATCCCACCTCCTCCTCCATTCATATTACATGCTGGATATTGGCATGCAATAATCACATTAAAAAAGTTTATTTTTATGGAAAAAAATCATATTCATATATTAAGTCGTGCTGTTATTATTGATTCCAATTATATATTACTATGTAAAACACGGGACCTTAATCTTAATTTCTATTTTTTGCCTGGTGGGCATGTTGAACATGGTGAGTCTGTTCAAGCGGCACTGTTACGCGAACTTATGGAAGAGGCTGGCGCTAAGTGCAAAATTAAACGTATGCTTGGGTGCCTAGAATACAGTTTTGAACCAGGGCACAATAGCATTTGCCATATTCATGAATATAATTTTATTTTTGAAGTAGAGTCAGACGTTTTAAAGTTCGGCTACAAGGTTCCACAGATTGAAAAAGATATTGAATTAATTTGGATGCCTTTTGATAAAATTAATGAGATTGATTTAAGAGCAGAACCATTAAAAGCTTTAATTCCTAAATGGCTGCTGTTACCTGTACACAATAGTTTTGAAAGTGATATGGTATAATGCATTCTATAGCACAAAAAAATACTACAATCGATAATATATACACGATCGTATCTGCCATCAAACCCTTTGATAAACTTGAAGAACAGCATATTGAAGAAACTTTAGCATGGATTAAAAGTGGTGACCCAATTTTTCGAATCAAAAAACCAGATATCCCTAACAAACACTTAGTATCTTACTTTGTTTTATTTGATGAAGCTGCATCTAAAATACTTTTAGTTGACCATAAAAAAGCACAACTTTGGCTACCAACAGGCGGCCATGTTGAGATCAATGAAGATCCAAAAATCACGACACAACGTGAATGCTTAGAGGAACTTGGCGTGCATGCTCATTTTTGGTGTGAAGATCCTATATTTGTGACGTCTACTGAAACCGTTGGTTTAACGGCAGGCCATACAGATGTCAGTTTATGGTATGTCTTAAAAGGCTCACAAAACTCACATTATACATTTGAAGAGCGTGAATTTAATAGCATTAAGTGGTTTTCGTTTGATAATATACCTTATGACAATTCTGACCCACACTTAAAACGATTCATAGAAAAATTCAAATTACGTATAGCAAAATAAAAACTTAACATTTTTAAAAATTTCTGAGGGTATAACGGCTTGAAATGTATTTATTTTGCACGAAATAGCTCAACATCACGTTTTAATGTTTCTAAAATTTTTGTAAGTCGCGCATAAATAATATCAATATGGGCTTCATGTTGTTTAGCATTAGCCAATGCTTCTGGAATATCTGTATCTATAAGATTTGATATTTTTTCACTCAGCTTGCTAACATCTAACGCGTTACGTTCAATAATACTTTCGATATCGTGTTTTTTGCCGCTAATGGCACTTAATTCATCATATAAAGTTACTAAGGCATCTTTGATTGCTATTTCTGCATCTTGCGCATTGGCAGTACTGGTAATGTCTAAACCTCCCAAGCCTAGGTCGGATGCTGTTAAATTTGGTGTTGTAATTTTTAATAAATCGTCCGATTTACCGCCAAGCTGAAATTGCAATTCAGTTGAGGGGCTGTTTAAAATATATTCACCATTCCATTGAATACGCGACATTAATTCATCAAATGCCCTCATCTGACTTTGAAAAACTGTATTCGTATGTACTTTGATTGCAGTTGGGTTTAAATCATTTACTTCTGATGCTGCAGTACCAATAGCTTCCGTTAAAATTTGAATACCTTCATGAATAGCACTAATAATAAGTTGTGTTGCTGAAGTGGCTTGAACACTTCTAACTGCTGTGCTTTTTGCAAACGCAATTGTATTTTTTGCGCTTTGCGCTTGCGCTGCAGCATTAGGAGAGACATCCTCTAAAGATTTTTCACCCGTTACCAGGGCTGTTTCAGCAGTTTTATTTTGAACAGATATGTTGCGCAAGGTATTAAGCGTTGAACCCGCTATTGCGCCAAGTGTGCTAGGCATACAAAAAAAAATTAAATATCTAATTCTACTTTATATTTATAGGTGTTAATTTTTCGTAAAGAATAACAATAAAATAGTCAAAGATTTTTCTAAATAGTTCTAGATAGTGTCGTCATGAGATTTTCAGCCATAGAACTAAGCACCTTATATGA
>PFNE01000019.1:0-4943 GCA_002791835.1 Alphaproteobacteria bacterium CG_4_10_14_0_8_um_filter_37_21
TATGTGTGATCCTTTTTAAATCAGATACTATACCTTAACACCCTGTCTGATTTCTTAGGACCACCTCTAACAGAGAATATAATGGATAAAACAATCGCTTGGGGTGTCTTAAGAAAATTTAACATGACCACACACACCCCATAAACATTCGTCGCATAATCATTTAGCGCAACTCACAATCGTTTCTCAAAATTCCATCTCTTAACCTTAAGTTTACTTACCTGTTTTCCCTATTTCACCTCGAGAGAAGCCAAAAATAGAACATAAAAAATTCACATACAGGCCAAAAATTGTACGAATAGGGTCAATAATAGGCTCTAGTATTGCAAATAAAACAATCATTAAGCTAAACGGAACACTAACTGGCGATAAGACTATGCCAAGCAACCCAATATTAATCAGACCAGATGATACTGATGAAAATCCAGCAAACACTGTTAAAATAATAAGCAAAAAATATTCATAAAGGGACAAAGGAATAGAAAAAATTTGTGTTGCTAAAATAGCAATAAAGGCAAAGTGGAAAACGTTACCAAACCTAAAAATAGGAATTGTAATTGGAATAAATAAGTCTACTTTATCTTCATCACAGTGGAAATTTTCTTTCAAAGCTTTCATATAAAATGGCATAGCTGAAATGAAACTTGCCGTACCGGTCAGCACGATAAGCGTTTCTTTTATTCTAGATAAAACTTGCATATACGTAAGTTGTGTTTTCTTTGCAATTAAAAATGTAAATAAAACACAACAAAAAACCATACTGCCTAGCATTAACACCAAGCACGGCAAGAATATCATTAACAAATCTAAAGAAAGAGTTTGAAATTTAGATGAAAAAGTTAACACAATTCCAAAAGGTAACAGCAAAATAATGCACGTGATGATTTGCTTAAAGATCAAGTCTATTGCGCTAACAAAGGATAAAAACATTTCTTTTTTGTTTGTCGGCAAAAATGCGGCAGCGCTTCCTATTAAAAAAGCAACTGGTATCAGCTGTAATATTGCAGCACTTCCAAGAGAGGTGAAAATGTTTTTTGTAAATATAGACGCGATAATACTCCCTATTCCTTGGACCGTTTCAATGGGCGTTGTCAACATGACAGAGGCAATCAAATCGTCTTGACTACCGCCACTAATTTCCAAAAATGCTGGATCTGTAGCAATAGCTTTTCCAAGATTCAAAATTGTTGGCAAAGCAAGGCCTAAAACACCTGATAAAATCATACCAAAAAGAAAAAAGGATAATATAGCACCAGATCCTAATTTTTGATTACGTTTTTCTATGATACTTGCTGCCGATAGAATAATCGAACTTACAACAAGGGGTAATATACACATTTGAAACAATGACAGATACAAATCACCTGGTGTTTCAAACATTTTTGCAGTATTTGGAAAATAATATGCAACAATACCAGCAATAAAAAAAGAAGCATAAATGACTTCTTGTCTTTTTAAAAAGTTAATCATTTCAAATATCCTTTATATTTTTCGATTTCATCTTTAATATGACGTTGGCGAAAAGCATTGTGTGTGTATTGTGCAGAAATATAGTCTGCTAGTTCTGAAAAGTCGTTCCCAACAATAATAGATATAGGATCCCCTTTGTCAGCGATACTAACCGCTTTATAATTCAAGTTAAGATTTGGATTTTGCATCAGCTTTAAGCGCAATTCATTATCGTCATAAAACAAAGCTGTACATTTTCTCTCAAACAAAAGTTGATAAGAATGGTCTGCAGTATCTGCATACATTAATTCAGCATCTGGCACTAAGAATTTTGCATTTTCTACTTGTGACGAATCTTTAAGAACACAAAGCTTTTGTTTTGTTTTTTTAGAAAACATTTCAGCAACTGATACGTTTGCTGGAAGCTTTGCCAATTTTAATCTATCAATCAAAAAAGATACTTTTAAATCAACATAAGGGGGGGCTACATAGATAACTTTTTTTGCGCGCTCTGAAGTATAGCTTAATTTTGATATGGCAATATGTGCCTCACCTTTAGCGACTTGGTCTACTGTATCGTTAAACGTTTTGGCCGAATTTAAAATTTCCACTTTTAAATCTGGATGAATAGAATGTGCAATTTCTTCTGCGATACTTCTGTCTAAACCGATTCTATCTCCATTATCATCTGTAAAATAGAATGGGAAACGTTCGCCACTAAATTGTGCAACAATTAGCTTACCACCCTTTAAAATTTTTTGAATATCTGGCAAAGTATGCGGCTTAAGTAAAGAAGGTCTGCCCTTAGTCTTTCTAACAGGGTTCACCTTTTCACTGACAGTGCCACTTTTGTTTTGTTCTGCTTTAGTCTTGGCAGGCGATGCTCTGGCATCCAAATCACACAAGAATACCGTAGAATAGATAAGTAGTAAGAACATTTTCATATTAAATCGCACTGTGTAAACTCCCTATTTTTACTTTACGTCCATTTTGCGAACAAGTCCATCCCAGTCACTTTCTGGTGGTGATTTGATGAGTTTTTTACATTCCTCAATCAGCATCGTCACAGGCCCATCTTGCATATGTATGTCTTGTAATATTTCTAAAGCACTCTTAAATCTTTGCTCTGAAAAATATTCATATGCAACTAAATACTTTTCATGATCACGCGTTGCTTGTGGTGAAATTAATAAATTCGTATCGACATGTTTTAACGCTGAAACAAGTTCATAAATACCAACTGATTTATCCTTGCCCTTTACCGCCACCTTACCAAGTGGGCGTGCTAGGAAATCTCCGTTGACTTTATTGTATACATCCTGTGATATTAAAATGCTTGTGTTATAATGTTTATTTAGCCCCTCTAAACGTGCCGCTAAATTAACACTGTCACCAATAGCTGTATAGTTCATACGATTTTTTGCGCCAATATTTCCAACAAGTGCTGTATCTGTATGAATACCAATACGTGTTGCAAAGGGCGGCAATCCTAAATTAATCCAATCTGAATTTTTCAGTTTCAAAAAACGCTGAACTTGAAGTGCTGACAAGCAAGCATCGTAAGCTTGGTTGGCATTTTCATCAGGGGCACCCCAAAAAGCCATAATTGCATCGCCTATAAACTTATCAACGACCCCATCATTTTTCATAATAATATCAGCAGAACTGCTAAAATAATCTGTCAGCTGTTTGATTAATTCTTGTGGCTTTAAGTTTTCAGATATTGCAGTAAAACCTGCTATATCGCTAAAAAATAAAGTGATTTCTTTATGCTCACCACCTATTTCAGACATACCGCCCTTACCATCAATCAACCTTTTCACCAGTTCTCGTGGCACATACTTAGAAAAAGAATCCATACTAGATTGCATTGATTTCATAGCATCAGAAAGTTGTTGAATTTCCAAAATAGAAGACTCAACATTAATATGAGAAGTTGTGTCAAAATGTGTTATTTTTTCTGCTGATTCAGAAAGCCTTGATATATGTTGGGATATTTTCCGTGCAAATAGGAACATAATAAATGCAGATAAAATCATTAACACAAAAGATAATGCAATTGTTATTTGTCTTTTTTCCATGTTTGGGCTTAAAATATCATCAACAGAGTTAATATTAATTATTTTCCAATTTAGATTTTCAAATTTAAAATTTGCGCGCTGAACAACATAAGATCCACCCTTTAAATCAGCGATGAAGGATGGTGCTTCTCCATCTTTTTGACCTAACATTGTTTTAAGGTCTCTTAATTCTTCATCATTTATGGAAGGTAACCTAAATTTTTGGTTACTAGATTCTTTTAATTTTAAAGTTTCAGTTGAAGCTAGAATATTGCCCAAATAATCAATAATATACATTTTTGAGGTTGATGTCATTTTTAAGTTATTCAGCAAATCATTTAATTTAGATAACGTTAGATCAATAGCTAAAATACCCTTACTATTTTTATCCTTGTCTATAATACCAACTGCAGCTGTAATACCCGGCACCCTAGATAATTGAAAAAGGTATGCTTCTGTCCACTTTGGCACTTTTGAAAATTCTGCTAAAGAATACCAAGGACGAAGCGTTGGCAAAAAAGAATTGTTATAAATTTGTTCTGTATCTAGCAGTTTTTTATCTTGATCAAAATAATGCCACCTTTCAAATCGGGTATTTTTCTTTGAATACGGCGTTAATATAGTTGAATTTTCTTCATCTTCATCCTCATTAACATGAAGACCATCAATTTTATCTGTTTCAAAAATAACACTCCAACCAAAAGCTGTATTTTCAGGTAATTTTTTTGATGAATCAGATTTGTAAAAATCCTGATCAGAACGGCTCATTGCCAAAGAAAAATAGTTATTTTTCTTTGCATAATAAATACTGGATATATATTTGCTACGATACAGTAGATTAAAAAACACTTCATCTACAAAGTCTGGCGGAGAATCGGTATCTTTCAATCCATGAAGCATACTCACATTGGCGGTCAGTATATTGCCTATTTTATCAAATTCATCATAAATTTTACCTATAATGTTTTTATTGGATAATTCCATGAATGATTGTAAATTTTGTATAATGATTTCATCATTATTTTTTTTAGAATAGATAATAACAAAGCTCACTGAAAAAATAAGAATGAAAACATTATAAAATACAATGCCAAACTTTAAAGATCTTATATATTTCTTTGTCTTAATCCATATAGATTCATTCATAATTTTCACCTTAATAAGAGCAAAATAAATGCGCTTACCTTCAATATACGAGAAAAAAATTAAAATAGAGTTAATTTTACAATGAATTTTCATAAATTACATACAGCAAGACTGGACTAAAAACGATAAAAAATTACTTAATATATTGTCATTTATATAAGGGTCGTTTATCCTTCTAATATATATATTTTTTTAGAGGGCTATTTATGGCAAAAGCGAAATTTGAACGAAACAAACCACACTGTAATATAGGAACGATTGGTCACGTTGATCATGGTAAAACCACAT
>PFNE01000019.1:4976-5902 GCA_002791835.1 Alphaproteobacteria bacterium CG_4_10_14_0_8_um_filter_37_21
CGCCAGAAGAGCGTGCACGTGGAATTACAATTTCAACAGCGCACGTTGAATATGAAACAGCAAACCGTCACTACGCCCACGTTGATTGTCCTGGACACGCCGATTATGTTAAGAACATGATCACAGGTGCTGCGCAAATGGACGGTGCAATTCTTGTTTGTTCAGCAGCAGATGGCCCTATGCCACAAACCCGTGAGCACATCTTGCTTGCGCGTCAAGTTGGTGTGCCTGCTTTGGTTGTTTTTATGAACAAGATCGACCAAGTTGATGATGAAGAATTAGCTGATTTAGTTGAAATGGAAATTCGTGAGCTTCTATCTTCATACGATTTCCCAGGCGATGATATTCCTGTTGTTCGTGGTTCAGCACTGTGTGCATTAGAAGACAAGAAGCCTGAAATTGGTCATGATGCAATCTTAAAATTAATGGAAGCTGTTGATAGCTATATTCCACAACCTGCACGTCAAGTTGATCTGCCTTTCATTATGCCTATTGAAGATGTATTTTCAATTTCTGGACGTGGAACAGTTGTAACAGGTCGTATTGAACGTGGAGTTATCAATGTTGGTGAAGAAATTGAAATTGTTGGTATCCGTGATACACAAAAAACAGTTTGTACTGGTGTTGAAATGTTCCGTAAACTTCTTGACCGTGGTGAAGCTGGTGATAACGTTGGTGTTCTACTGCGTGGAACAAAACGTGAAGATGTTGAACGTGGTCAAGTTTTGGCTAAAATTGGTTCAATTACACCCCATACAGATTTTGAAGGTGAAGCGTATATTTTAACAAAAGATGAAGGTGGTCGTCATACACCATTTTTTACAAAATATCGTCCACAGTTTTATTTCAGAACAACAGACGTAACCGGAACTGTAGACCTTCCTGAAGGCACAGAAATGGTTATGCCAGGTGATAACGTTCGCATT
>PFNE01000006.1 GCA_002791835.1 Alphaproteobacteria bacterium CG_4_10_14_0_8_um_filter_37_21
TTCTACTCATTATGTGTGATCCTTTTTAAATCAGATACTATACCTTAACACCCTGTCTGATTTCTTAGGACCACCTCTGTCTATCTGCTGATGCTTACGACAACAGCTTTCGTCAGAGATTTCCAACTATATCCTGTTCAAGGGGCATAATAGATCGTTCTATTTTAGCTTATGGGCATCAGACATTGGAACCTATTTTTAATAAATTAAATAAAGCCCAACAAAATAGCCTTTTAAAAATGAAAACTTTTGTATTGTTTGAAAAATCAGGTGGTTTTGGTCAATATATCACAACGCCACAAAATACGGTGAAGTATGTTTACGATATTGAACAGGTCTATAAATTAGAAAATCAAGACGAAAAATGGGAGATGTATAAAACACAGCTAGCAGAAGGAATAGCACGTTCAGTATTAGCACAAAATGCGAATCAAACAGATATTGATAATTTTGTATCAGGCATAAAAGACAAATTTAAGGCATATTTGAATTCTTTACAGCTTAACTGTCAGACTTCGCTTCGTAATCATTTTATGCAAACTGTTGAAACCGAATATAACCAAGGGTTTAAACTGGGTGAAAAGTTTAGGACTGTTCTGCCACGCATTACATATAGGGTTTTGCAAGAACGTCTTGATAATACAGGTGAAGACGGGTTTTTCGAAATTGATAACCACCAATTTCAAATTGCACCCGCCTCTCTTGCTTTAATGCAAAAAGGGGGACTAGAAAAATTGATTCTTTCCACAACAGATGAAAATAGGGCGATATTTCTAGACAATGCTTTTGACTGTAAGCAGGAATATAACGTATTACAACTTAGTCACAAACTGTGGGTGAATGAAGCTGGCAAAAAGAACCATATAAATATAAAGTTGATTGGGCATCATGTGCAACATCCAAAAATTGATAAGATCATGGGTGATAAAAACCAAACTGGTGATACAATAGATATCGATGATGAATTCCTAAAGAGGAACTTGATAATCATCCAAAAACCTTAACCCTTGCAAAAATAAGATCACTTGATAGTAAGCCATATCGTTTTACGCAGGTATTCCAAGATGATTATGGAGATGACGATGAACTAACTTTTGAAATTGAAGAAAATTCCTTAACAGTATTCAAACTGGTATATATGGAGATTAACAAAGTTGCTTTCAATACAGGAACACGTGCCCATGATGCCGTTCCTTTAACATTTCTTTTTGCAGAGAAAGAAAATAACGTAACATTCTATCATTACTATCACCCAGGAAATCTATATAAAAAATCCGGTCTTAATTATCCAGTTTTTTTAAAAATTCAAGATGCAACACACCAAGTGGCTAAAGAGCGTGAAGTAGAAAGAGAAAGAGAACTCAAAGCTCAGCGAGCACGCAAGTGCGAAGAAGCAGAAGAAGCCCGTCAACGTCAACAAATATATCAGGATCAAGCAGAAGAAGCACTTGATATTCAACGTCAGGAAAAAGAAGCACGCAAGCGTCAAGAAGCAGAAGAAGCACGTCAGCGCCAAGAAGCAAAAGAAGCACTTCAACGTCAAAAAATCAATCAGGATCAAGCAGAAGAAGCAAGTGAGATTCAACGTGAGATTCAACGCCAGGAAGTAGAGGAGGAACGCCTGATTCAAAAAATAGAAGAAGCCCGTCAAAAAATAAATTTTAGAATAGCAACAATTGAAGATAAATTGAAAACGCTTAATGAACGTATGGTTAGCGCAATGTTTGAAAATGATATGTCCGAAAATGATAGGGATACAATGTGGGCATATGATGAAACACGAATTGACTTAGAACAAAAAAAATTAAATTTTGAAACATTGCTATTGCCGGAGGAGGCAACAACTTTGTACAAAATAGTAAAATGTGATCTTCAGCGCAAAGACAAAGCAGAAGCAGAACGTCAGATTAAACGTCAGGAAGATGAAAACAATGAAATTACACAGCAAGTAGGAGAAGAAAACTCTCTAATTCAGCGTCAAAAAAAACTGATCGATCTTAGAGCACAGATAAATAAATTTCAGTTGGATGAAGCACGTAACAAACAAAGAGAGGCCAAAAATAATCGTAATATAGTGGTCCCTCAGAATGAAGCATTAGAAGGAGCGGTACGTCAGTATGAAGAATTAGAACTGGAAATTCAAATATTAAATTCTGAAAAAGAAGCTAAAAAAGAAGCTGAAAAAGAGGAAATAATTAAGTATATTAATACAAGTGACTATCAAACAGCACGTAAAGCAGAAAAAAGACATTTTAAAAAGCTCGTAAGACTAGCACTTGAACGTCGACCAGCTAAAATTTTAGAAGCAGAACAACCGGAACGCGCAGAACGAGAAGAACGCGCAGAACGAGAAGAACGCGCAAAACAAGCAGAACGCGCAGCACAAGCAGAACGCGCAGCACAACAAGCGCGCCAACGTCAGTCAGTGCGCGTTAACCCTGTAAAAGCAGCATTAGAACGACGCCAAGCAGAAGCAAAAGCCCGTCAAGCAGCATCTTCACGTTAATAGGAACTGTTGTATACAGTATAATAGTTGACTGCTTGTCAAAGTGCAGCAATTACCAGCTACATAAAAGATAGGGGGTCAACATCTATATGTTTGCGCACTTGGCTAGGCAAGTTAGATTTTAAAATCCAGAATTTGACTATTTCATGACGATTCACCTGGAGGGCTGACATCATCAGAAAACGTAACCTATGCTGCCCCCTTATCATTGCATGTGGTGGCACAGTAGGCCCCAAAACTTGAACGCCTTCCACCTTTGGCACACGGCTAGCCAGTTTTTTACCAGCCCTATATAAAAGATCTTTTGATAAAGAAGAAAGCGTGATACTGATCAGCCTTGAAAATGGTGGCATGCTAAATTCTTTACGCTGCTGTAGTTCTGCTTTTAAAAAGGCATCACGATCATAATTTTTAATGGCCTGAATCACTGGGTGATCTGGGTTATAAGTTTGTAGGAATACCTGGCCATTTAAATGTTCACGCCCGGCCCTTCCCGCAACTTGAAACATCATCTGAAATGTTTTCTCACAGGCCCTCAAGTCCATACCACTAAGCCCCATATCGCCATCGATAATACCAATCAAGGTAAGCAGGGGAAAATGGTGCCCTTTTGCCATCATTTGTGTGCCAATAATGATATCGACCTGATGATTTAAAATACTTTGAATAGCTTCTTGACGCGCTGTATTTGATTCCATCATATCTGACGACACAACCAAATGGCGCGCTTTTGGAAAATGTTTTTGGGATTCTTCCAGCAAACGTTCCACACCTGGTCCACATCCTGTTAGTTGATCTTTTGTGCCACATGCAGGGCAGTGTGGTGGGTACTGCTCACTATGTGCACAGTGATGACATTTCAGTTCTTTTGTTTTTTGGTGATGCGTTAACCAACCTGAACAGCTGTTACATTCAAAACGATGGCCACAGGCCTTGCACAGTGTAAGGGGGGAAAATCCGCGCTTATTCACAAAAAATAGAATCTGTTCGTTTCTATTTAATGCTTTTTGTGTTTGTTCTATTAAAGGGTCGGAAATATATGTTTTTTTAGCATAAGGATCTTGTGTTCGTTGATCAATAATTTTAACTTCCGGCAGTGTTTCAACACCGTATCTACTTTTTAACTTAAGATGAGCATACCGTCCTTCAACAGCATTATGGTAGGTTTCTAAACACGGCGTTGCCGATGCTAGTACAACAGGGCATTTGTTCACTTTTCCTAAATAAACGGCTGCGTCCCGTGCATTATAAATAACTTTTTCTTCTTGCTTGTAAGATGCATCATGTTCTTCATCAACCACAATAAAATTCAACTTTTGAAAGGGCAAAAATAATCCAGATCTTGCCCCCACAACAACACAAGATTTACCTTCATAAACTGTTTGATAGGCAATACGCTTGCTTTTAGGCGTTGTTTTACTGTGCCACTGCAACGGTTCAAAGCCAAAGTGTTCTTTAAACCGCATGATCCACTGCTCACTAAGGGTGATTTCAGGCAATAAAACAAGGGCTTGGCCACCTAATTTTAAAACATCTTCAATACATTTAAAGTATACTTCTGTCTTACCAGAACCTGTCATACCGTCTAATAAAGCTGGATAGAAATTATGATAGTTTTTTTGCAAGCACCCTACAGCATGCTGTTGTTCACCTGTTAAGACGATATTTTTTTGCGCGCTTTTAAATGCCACAGTAAGTGCAATATCTTTATTTTCAGCACCATCCTTTGTTAAACGTTCAAATTCTTTTAAGGGAAGGGATGCCATCATGCGTGTGCACTGGCCGTAAGGTGTTAAGGTATAATCACTAAGCCACGCACAAAAATCAGTCTGTTTGGCGTTTAAAACATAAGGTAGCGTTTTGATAATGTCTTTGACAAGGCCCTTATAATTTGACTTTTCGGCCGCCACCACACCCACCACAGATTTACCGCGTAAAGGAACCACAACCACTTGACCTGGCATCAGGTCATCGTCATACGCATAGGTAAATTTTTTAAAAAGGGGGGTGGCAATCGCTACCTGGTAATGGGGCACAAATTAAAACGGATGCGGTGTCTATGTTTAGTATACACCACATTTTTGTAACGCCAACGACTTTAGGTAAAAGAAAAAAACAGGTCAATAAAAACATATTGACCTGTGTCAGTCTTATCGCTTAGAAAAAATCTAGGAGCAATGGGACTTATCGTCCCAGATTTAGATTCGGTTATTCGCCTTCAGCAACATGATCCATAATTTTTTGAGCCAGTGATCCACCTTCACCTTCGAAAAAAGCAGCCACTTCTAAGGCTGTTTTAGTGTGTGTATCAAGTCTGGCAGATACTCCATTTACTAAGTCTAATAAAGCTGGTTCAAGAATCGCTAAAACTTTGTTTGCTATTGGACCATTGGTTCCTTCTATTGTCTTTAATTTCTCACTAAGTACTTTTAACTCTCTATAACCAGTTGAAGTTAAAGTCCCAGTTGAAGCATTTTGTTGCGCTACACTTAATGCTGTTCCCATATATGCAAACTCAGCTGCTGCTTCTGCATTACCATCAGATCCGCCTACAAAAGCTTCGGATGTTTCAGCAGTATACGCACTACAAATAGATGCCGCTAGCGCCAACGTGCTTAAATATTTATTCATATTAATTTCTCCATAAAAACTAGTACAAACATATATTTAACAAGTTAATTATTCGTTAATACACCAGATTTTAAATTTTTTATTGTATTCTCCTCCTAAAAAACGTAGTAAACTGATTAAAACTTATGGGAAAGTGGTTCGTCATGCTATCACTTGCACAAATACTAGAAGCCTTAAATTTAAATTTTCATGCCAATATCTCTATTTTGCATGAAAGCATTACGGGTATATCTATCGATACGCGTACATTACAACCCGGCAACCTATTTATTGCGCTAAAAGGTAAAAATGACGGTCATCACTATATTAAAGAAGCAATAAAAAAAGGCGCAATTGCTGTTATTGTAGAAGATAGTTTCAATACTGAAGACATGACCAATACCACATATTTTAAAGTGCCACATACACTGGAAGCCTTAAAAAAAATAGGCATATATGCACGCGCGCAATGTCATAATACAAAAATTATTGCCATTACAGGCAGTGTTGGTAAAACAACTGTTAAAGAATATCTTAAAACCCTTATGTGGCCCTTTGGCAAAACAGTTGCAACGCAAAAAAGTTATAACGGGTCTATTGGTGTTCCTTATAGCTTAGCCCACCTAAGCCATGATAGTGCTTTTGGCATATTTGAAGTGGGCATGAATAAACGGGGGGAAATTGCACCCCTTACGCAAATGGTGAAACCAGATATTGCAATCGTTACCTCTATTCATCTTGCGCATACAGAACAAACAGGTACCCTAGACGATATCGCTGCAGAAAAATCTGATATTTTATCAACACTAGAAAAAGGTAATACGGCGATCCTCCCCTTTAATGCGCCCCATTATCAGTTCTTAAAAGATAAAGCCGCACGTACAGGCGCTAACATTATATCTGTTGGCACAAAACAAGGGGCAGATATTCAGTTAATTGCCTTTGATACACATGATAAAGGCGCTAGCATTAAAGCAAAAGTTTTTGATGATAATTTATCGTGGGAAATGCAAGCTTACGCCAAACATTATGCAATTAGTGCACTTTTTGCCGTCGCTGCAGCGCTTACTGCTGGTGTTGCTTTAGATAAGATTAAAACAATGCTGCCCGAATTAAAGCCACTTCCAGGACGGGGCAGTATTGAAAAAATAAAATTACGAAATGGTCATATCATAACGATTATTGATGATTCTTACAACGCAAACATTGCGTCTATGAAAGCAGGATTATCCATTTTAAATGCTGTAAAAGGCAAGCGAAAAATTGCAGTTTTAGGCGAAATGAGAGAACTTGGAAGTCAATCAAAACACCTGCATGAAGAATTAGGACGCTTAGTAAGCTGCACGAATATAGATAGCGTTTTTTCCTGTGGTATAGAAATGCGACACTTTAATAACAAACTTCAAAAAATACAATTAAAGGGTTACGCTGATACAATTCAAAATTTATATATTCCAATAGAACAGGAATTACAAAATGGGGACGTCGTACTGTTAAAGGGTTCAAACGGGAACCACATTTGGAAAATAAAAGATTATCTAATGAATACCTAAAATATAAGCTATTATGGATCTCAACACTTTCATATTTGAAATGTTGCGAAGAAATATGCTAAAAACTAACTAGGGGTAGACAACATATCGATTATGAGTATGCAAAAACCAAACAAAGATTTTGAAAAAAAGATTTTATCATCTAGCATTATAGGCAATGCCTTAGAGTTTTATGATTTCACTCTATGTGGTGTTTTTGTATCTGTTCTTGCCAGAGAGTTTTTCTTTGCCACCGATTCTACAACCAGTATTTTATGGGGATTTTTTGCTTTTTCAGCTGCCTTTTGGACGCGCCCCTTAGGCGCCTTTGTTTTTGGTTATATCGGCGATAACTACGGCAGAAAAATTGCTTTAACTTGGTCTGTTACCTTAATGGGCTTTCCAACACTTATTATCAGCTTATTGCCAAGCTATGAACATATTGGTGTTTTAGCACCGATCATTTTAATTACCTGTCGTATGCTTCAAGGATTATGCACTGGTGGTGAATATAACGGTGCAGCTATATTTGCCTTAGAACATTTAAAAAAAAAACCAGGCCTTATTAGTGGTTTAATTTCAGGTTCGTGTGTAGTTGGTGCTTTGGCAGCCATGTTTATGGGGTTTCTCACAACGCAAGAATGGATGCCAAATTGGGCATGGCGCCTGCCTTTTGCATTTGGCGCACTTATTAGTGTTGTCGGGTTTTTTATTCGCCGTCATACTGTTGAATCTTTAGAATTTATGCAAGCAAAAACAAAGCCAAAATCATCGCCCCTAGCCACTGTATGGCATGAAGATCGATTAAGTTTTTTCATGTCCATAACATCAGGGCTTTTTAATGGTGTCTTATCTTACACACTTTTTTCTTTCCTTAGCGTATACATCACAAAGTACATTGGCTTTAGCCTAGCACAAGGGATATTTTACAACTTATTTGGCCTTATTGCTTTTATGTCTATGTGCCCTGTTTTTGGTGCTTTTAGTGACCAAATAACACCTTTAAATTCACTAAAACTTGCTGGACGCATGTGTTTATTTATACCCGCTATATCTTTTTTCTTATTTCAGATGAATAGCGGCTTTCCTATTATTATGGGACAGCTTTTATTAGGAACCCTTGTCGCTAGCTTTGTTGGCCCAAGTCATTACTTCTTACAAACACTATTTCCCACAAACAATCGCTACACAGGTGCATCTGTTGGCTTTACAATTGGAATGGCGATAACAGGCGGGTCAACACCGCTTATTTTAACGTTCTTATTGAACACATTCGATCATCTGATGGTACCTGCCATATATTTATCGCTATGGGGCATTATATGGCTTATTGTTCTTAATATATTGCACCCACGTATTAAGCTATCCTATTCGGCGACAGGCTCTACCTTTGAAAAATCAGTGTAGTGTTTCAAGGGGTTATGGTTATGATTATGATTATGTATACCCATCTAGAGCTTTAGCGTTTGCGAAAAATAAAGCCTAAATAGCCATGTTATAGCGGAACTAAGCTCAGCAATTTTTCACAAATTTTTCGACAAATCAAAAATCTATTTTGCAAGTCCCCTGATTCAAAGTTGATGAATATTTTATGGTCAGAGCGAATTTTAGAGCGCTTTGCCATTTCTCTTCCTTGCAGAAAGGTAATCAACCCTTCAAAATTTGGAAATTTGTTTTCATGAAAACCAATTAAAAACCCCTTAGGTCCAACATCTAAAGTACTAATCATCGCATTTTTACAAATAAGCTTAAGTTCATAAACCTGTAATAGATTATTAACTTCAAGCGGCATCTTTCCAAAACGATCCACAAGCTCTGCTGCAAAATTATCAATTTCTTCAACAGCGGTAAACGTTGATAGGCGTTTATACAAACCAAGCCTTAGTGTTAAGTCATCCACATAATTATTTGGTATCAATATGGCTGCACCCAAATTGATTTGCGGCGACCATTCTTCTTTAATGTCCTCACCAGATTGTTCAGCTTTTGCTAAAAGTATCGCTTCTTGTAAAAGACGTTGGTACATCTCTGCGCCAACTTCTTTTATATGACCTGATTGTTCTTCCCCTAAAATATTACCACCACCACGAATATCCATATCGTGGCTTGCCAAATTAAAACCAGAACCTAATTTATCTAAACTTTGAAGAATTTCCAAACGTTTTGTTGCATTATCGGTCATCTTTTTACTTTCGGGCACTGTAAAATAAGCATAAGACTGTACTTTGGCACGCCCAACGCGCCCACGCAATTGATACAACTGCGACAAACCAAACAAGTGTGAGTGATGCAAAATAATTGTATTAACAGATGGCATATCAATGCCAGATTCTAAAATATTTGTTGCAAGCAATAAATCATAGTGTCTGTCTGCAAAATCATTTAGTTTTTTTTCCATTTCAGGCCCGCTCATTTGACCATTAACGGTTGCAAACCGCAAATCAGGCAACATCTTTTTTAAATGCACTTCAATTTTTGCCTGATCTGCAACATGTGGACAAACATAAAAAACTTGTCCACCCCTATTACATTCTTTCAAAATAGCTTCTTTAATTAAAATAGAATCTTCCGGTGTAATAAAGGTACGCACCACTAAACGATCTTGGGGTGGTGTCATGATAAGTGACAATTCACGCACACCAGACAACGATAATTGTAACGTCCGTGGAATGGGGGTTGCCGTTAAGGTTAATGAATGTACTTCAGGATATTTTATGCGAAGCCTTTCTTTTTGTTTCACACCAAAATGCTGTTCTTCATCAATAATAAAAAGACCAAGATTTTTAAATTCAACATCCCCCCTAACAATTGCGTGTGTCGCTATTAAGATATCTATTTTTCCATCTTGAACATCTTTTTTTATTTGTTTGGCTTTTGCCTGGGGAACAAATCGTGACAATTGTGCAATTTTATAAGGCGTGCCATCAAAACGTTCAATAAAGTTTTTTGTATGCTGGCGGCACAGCAATGTTGTAGGCGTTAAAATAGCGACCTGTTTACCGTGGCTTGCCGCTAAAAAAGCAGCACGTAAAGCGACCTCTGTCTTACCAAATCCAACATCACCACAAATAAGCCTGTCCATAGGTTTACCTGACGAAAGATCCGCCGATACATCTTCAATAGCTGACAACTGATCATCCGTTTCTTCATAAGGAAAACGGTTGCAAAACTCTTTATAATCATTTTTAACACCATAAAATATATCCCCAACTTTTTGAATGCGTTCTGCAGCAAGTTTTAATAAATAGTCAGCAATAAGACGAACACGTTTTTTAACCCGCCCCTTTTTATTAGCCCACTTTTTATCCCCCATAACGTCTAGCTGCGTGAAACTGGCATCACCACCGTAGCGCGTTATAAGCTCCATATTTTCAACAGGTAAAAACAACTTATTTCCACCCTCATATTCTAAAACCAAGCAGTCATGGGATATATCTTGAACTTCCATAGTTTGAAGCCCCATATAGCGAGCAATACCATGGTCACGATGAACAACAAGATCCAGCACTTCTAATTCTGAAAGTTCTGTAAAAAAGCGTTTACTTCTTTTTTTTCGCTCTTTACTAATAAAGCGCCTAGACCCTAAAATTTCTTGATCTGTAATAACTAGTTGATCGTGTGTCGTAAAACCGCGATCCAATGGCATTAATAAGTACTCAAGTTCTTGCTTTAAACCGTGCTGTTGTAATAAATCAACAGTTCTACTCTGTAAGCCCTCACTTGCACAAACTAAAAGAATACGTTTTTTGTGTGAATGTGCACTTATATAAGTAACGACATCTTCAAAAAAATCAGGATTTTCATAACGAAGTGGAAAATCTGATAAAAGCCGCCCCCCTAAATCACGTGCCCTAGGATCGACCAAAGGAGATATATTTATACAATCACGAAAATCTGATCTATAAAACAATTCTGGTGGAAGTGGTTTGTGTGCATAATGGCCAGCAACAGGATTTAACCTTGCTCTGTAGTAATCAAAGATTAAGGAATACTGGTCTTTTAGCGATTCTTGAACACGATAATCAGTATAGATTACAGATTTAGCGTTTTCTAAGTAGCTTTCAATACCAACAAAGGGTTCATCAAAAAAAAGAGGCTGCCAATGCTCTATTCCTTGAAAAGATCTATTATCCTTCATGGCGAGATATAATTCATCATCCCGGGTGTTTTGATGCCCATCAAGCTTTTCATAACGCATGCAAAATGTCTGATTCGCCTTTACATCCTGTAAAACTTCAACAGACGGCTTTAAAAGAAAAGTTGTAATATTATTTTGATCCTTAAGCGTGGTTTGTGTATCAATTTCAAAAACTTTAATTGTTTCTATCTCATCACCAAAAAAATCAATTCTAAAGGGAAGACTTTGCCCGCTTACAAACACATCTAGTAAACTTCCACGAACGGCATAATCACCAGCCTCATAAACTGTAGATACCTTCTTATAACCTAATTTGTGCAAGGTTTTTAGCAACTGCGCACGGGGATAATGTTCACCTACAGCAATAAGCGTTACTTTATTTTGAAAATAAGCTTTTTGTGGGATTTTTTGTATAAAAGCATGACTACTGACAAGCAATAAGCCAGATGGCGTTGAATTAGCAAGTGCCAACAGTGTATTAATACGCTGATTAACGATAGATGAACTTGGCCCCACGCGATCATACGGCAAACAATCCCACCCAGGAAATGTCAAAATTGGTACGTTTGAATCAAGCGCTTTAATCTGACGTTCTAAA
Source organism: Alphaproteobacteria bacterium CG_4_10_14_0_8_um_filter_37_21 (assembly GCA_002791835.1). Lineage (GTDB taxonomy): Bacteria > Pseudomonadota > Alphaproteobacteria > Paracaedibacterales > UBA11393 > UBA11393. The sequence continues at coordinate 11,385 of PFNE01000006.1, forward strand.
AGTAAAGTTTGTTCATTGTTAATTGTGACAAAGACTTGAAGCGCTTGTGAATTTAAAGCAATATCTTTTAAGACAAAAGGCAAAAATCCATCTGGAACACCAGATAAAGCCGTTGCTGTATCAAAAGTATTTTTCTTCTTCGCTAGATTCATACCAAAAGAGCCATTAAATTCGCATCGTACACACACATATTCACTTTACCATAAAAAACCGATATTTTTTATTTATACTGTAAAATATCACCTGGCTGAGGGTACAGCGCTACTATTATCAAACATTAAAAAGCTTCAAACACACGTTCTAAACCAACGGTTGACATCAGAATACTATATGTTAGGGTAAAAATACACTACTGGTTGCGGGTTATCAAAATGTAGTAAAATCTATGCTGATAAAGGTATAGAGTGGTATAATTTCAGAAACAAATCTGAAACAATAATCTATATTTCCCCATCTATTGATTGCTAGTTAGCAAAATACCTGTAACCATTACTGGTAGTCTATTGCGGGTGTAAATTCAAAAAATTTATAATACCAAAAAAATAAAATATTTTTCTGGAAAAAACCACAGAATCTAGACTGAGTTTGATTTAAAAATAGTTCGGATGAAAATAAATTGATTATATTTATCTAGATAGCTGCTTAAAACTGTTTCTCATCAATAATATAACCCGCAACCAGTTGTTTATCTATTTTCTGATTCATGCAACACAGCCCTAATCAGAGCCCTAAAACTTTATAAAGATTTACTATGTTCATAAATGATTTTTTTTGCACATCAATAAATTTTATTTGAACTAAATGAAGTTCATATTCAGCCTGAAGATATTTAAGCAAACTTTCAATGCCTAATTTATAGCCCATAGAGATAATGTTACAGGTTTTTTCTTGATCTTTAACAAGCTGTCTGTGTGCATTTTTCTGGGTATTAAGCTCTTGCGTTGTAAGGAGTGCATTTGCAACTTCACGAAAAGCACGTTCAACTAATTCTTCATATTGTATGATCGCTATTTCTTTACGTATTTCACTTAACTCAAGGTTTGCCATATTAGCGCCGCCCTCAAAAATTGGCAATGAAAGTTGTGGGGTAAAACTCCATGCTCCTCCAGAAGAACTTGAAAACAAATTTGCAAGAGAGGAACTCATAAATCCATATGTCCCTGTTAGACTGATCTTGGGGAAAAAGGCAGCTCTAGCAGCACCAATATGCGCATTAGCAGCCTTTAACTTATGTTCCTGTTGAACAATATCGGGGCGTTCAAGCAGAATAGATGACGATAATCCCTCTGGCAGATTTTTTATTATTTCAAGATGGTCAAGGTTTTTTGAGATTACGAGTTCTTTATTCTTTTGCCCTATCAGCAATAAAATAGCGTTTTCATCCTCTTGAACATGACGTGTGTACTGGGCATGATCACCCCTGGCCGTTTCTAGTGCAGATGATGCTTCTGCAAGCATGACATCATCTGCAACACCATTATGATAATTCTGTTTCATGATATCGTAAAATTTTTGTTTATTTTTCAGTATATCTTCTTTAATGTGCAGAATTTTATTGTCTGCTAACCATTGAATATAGGCATTTGCTGTTTCTGCAATTAAAATAATTTGCGCGGCATCGCGTGCAGACTCTGTTGCAAAATACGACTCAAGTGCACCATCATTTTCGCTTTGTAGACGACCAAATAAATCAAGTTCAAAGGTTGGCGTTATATTCGCTTTATAGGCTGTCATATTTGCCATACTTTGTTTTGATCCTTCCATACTAATTCCTGCACGTGGAAGCAAATTGGCAAAGTCTATTTGATATAACGCGCGAGCAGATTGCACATTTAAAACAGCGATACGTAAACTATGGTTATATGATATAGCTGCCTCAACAATTTTCTGTAATTCCGGGGATTTAAAATAATTTTTCCAAGATGTTTCTCGTGACGCCTTCCCTTGTTGAGTGTCAAGAGATATATCATTTTCTTGCTGGCTATTGTTAAAAAAATCCCAACCTGTAGGTATAAGGGGGGTGGGCCGTGTATATTCAGGCGCTAAACTTGTACAACCAGTAAGCAAAAGAAGCAGGAAACAAATTTTCATGCACGGGAACCTTTTTTGAGTGTTTGCGCGATAATGTAAAACATCGGCACAAAAAATATAGCCAATGTTGCTGCAACCATACCGCCTATCACGCCAACACCTATCGCGTTTTGCCCCGCTGATCCTGCCCCTGTTGACAGAGCCAAGGGCATAACTCCAAGAATAAAGGACATAGATGTCATCGCAATTGGACGAAAGCGCAGCTTGGCAGCCATAAGTGCTGCTTCAGTTATATCCATACCGCTTTCATATTGTTTTTTTGCAAATTCAATAATCAAAATAGCATTTTTAGCGACTAACCCGACTGTTGTTAATAATGCAAGTTGAAAATAAATATCATTTTGAAAATTATTGGCCCACGTAAAAAGTGCAGCCCCAAATATACCAAACGGCACAGTTAAAATCACAGCAAGAGGTACTGCCCAACTTTCATAAAGTGCAGCAAGACATAAAAATACGAATAATAACGATAAAGTATAAAGAATTTTGGTTTGAGATCCACTTAGACGTTCTTCGTAAGAAAGGCCAATCCATTCAATTGCAATGCCTTTAGGAAGTTCCTGCGATATGGTTTCAATTATTTGCATTGCTTCGCCTGTGCTAACACCCGTTGCTGCAGACCCTTGAATTTCAATTGACGATGCTCCATTAAAACGTTCTAATTTTGGTGATCCAAATTTCCATGATCCTTGTGAAAAAGAACTAAAGGGAATCATCTCATTATTTTTATTGCGTACATACCATTTTTTAATGTCTTCTGGTGACATACGATAAATTGAATCTGCTTGAATATACACTTTTTTAATGCGCTCGTGATCAAGAAAATCATTTATATAGCTAGACCCCCATGCCGTTTGTAGCGTGTTATTAACATCTGAAATAGATAAAGACATCGCTTTGACTTTTTCACTATCAATGTGCAACTTAAATTGTGGTACATCTTCAAGTCCATTGGTTCTAATGCCAACTATTTTTGGATTTGCAGATGCTAAAGAAAAAAGTTGATTTCGTGCTTTTATTAGGGTGTCATGCCCCAGCCCAGCTCTATCTATCAATTGAAAATTAAATCCGGAGGCTGTACCCAGTTCTCTAATAGGGGGCGGGAAAATAGCAAATGCCATAGCATCCTTTAATTGCATTAATGCATACATTGTGCGTTTTGCAATGGAAAAGACACTTTGATTTTCATCTTTGCGTTCATCCCATTTTTTTAGACTTAAAAAACCCATTCCAGCATTTTGGGCAACGCCTGAAAAATTAAATCCAACAATTGTAAAAAGGTGCTCTATATTATTTTTTTCTTTATCTAAAACATAGTCCTCAATTTTTTTAGTACTTTCTAAAGTGCGCTCAGCAGTAGAACCTGAAGGTGTATTAAGCAGTAAATACATTATACCCTGGTCCTCATCAGGTAAAAATGAAGTTGGTAATTTTATAAAAATAAGTGCTATACAGGCAAGTATTCCAATATAAATCATAATAAATCGAAAAATTCGTTTCGTTATGTTTCTGCTGCCCTTAATATAAACTTCTCTACAATTTGTAAAATTACGATTAAACCATCCAAAAAAGCCCTTTTTCTTTTCTTCTTGAGGTTTTAAAATTGTTGCACATAGTGTAGGCGAAAGGATTAGCGCAACAATGACAGATAACACCATGGAAGATACAAGTGTAATTGAAAATTGCCTATAAATTGCACCTGCAGATCCACTAAAAAATGCCATTGGCACGAATACAGATGATAAAACTAATGTGATACCAACAAGTGCTCCGGTAATTTGATCCATGGATTTGCGTGTTGCTTCCTTAGCAGATTTTTTTTCTTCTTTCATGATGCGTTCAACATTTTCAACAACAACTATCGCATCATCAACTAAAAGGCCAATGGCTAGGACCATGGCAAATAACGTTAGAACATTGATCGTAAAACCAAAAGCTGCAAGAACTCCAAAAGTACCAAGCAATACGACGGGAATAGCGATGGTTGGGATTAAAGTCGCTCTAAAATTTTGTAAAAAAATGTACATAATAATAAAGACAAGAAAAACAGCTTCAAACAATGTTTTTAGAATATTTTTGAGGGAGATTTCAATAAACGGCGTTGTATCAAACGGATATACAATCTTAATATTTGGTGGCAACGTATCAGAAAGTTGTGCTATTTTTTCTTTTACAGCATCGGCTGTTGTCAGTGCATTAGCGCCCGTTGCTAAACTGATGGCAAGACCAGATGCTGGATGTCTGTTATACCGTACGTCGCGTGTATATGCATCAGATCCTAATTCAATACGTGCCACATCCTTAAGGCGTACTTGTCCGCCATCACAATTAACCCGCAATATAATATTTTCAAATTCTTGCGGTGACTTCAGCATACTTTGCGCTATAAGAGGTGCATTAAGTTGTTGCCCAGGCACCGCCGGGAGTCCACCTAGCTGTCCTGCAGAAATATCTATATTTTGATCTTGAACGGCGTTTTTTATATCAAGAGTTGTTAGTCCATAACTTAAAAGTTTATCAGGATTAAGCCATATACGCATGGCATGTGGATTTCCAAAAACTGTCAGACTACCAACACCAGGAATGCGGGAAATACTATCTTGAATTTTAGATACGATAATATCTCCTAAATCTTTCTGATCTAAAGTATTATCATCACAGTAAAAACCCACGACAAGTAAGAAATTCGGATTTGATTTGGTGACAACAACACCTTGTTGTTGAACGGATAAAGGTAGCTGTGGTATAGCTAGCTGAATTTTATTTTGTGTTTGAACTTGTGCAATATCTGGATTCGTTCCAGGCTCAAAAGTGACTGTAATGTTAGAACTACCATCCAAACTTTTAGAATTTAAATAACGTAGATTATCAATACCCGTTAATTTTTGCTCAATAATTTGCGTGACACTATTTTCAATTGTTTGTGCATCGGCACCTGGATAAGCTGCATTAATCGTAACTGTAGGTGGTGCTATATTTGGATATTGTTCAACTGGAAGGTATGCAATAGATAGCATGCCAGCAAACATAATCAAAATAGATATTACCCAAGAAAAAACAGGTCTATCTAGAAAAAAATGTGTCATGATTGATCCTGCTTCATGAAAGATGCGTCAGAACGTCCAGGTTCCTGAAATCGTGTTGGAGTGACTGTGATATTAGGTTTAAGTTTTTGAATTCCTTCGTATACTATATCTTCTCCAGATTCAAGACCACTTTCGACAACCCAAGAATCCTCTATCATTTTTTTTGCAATAATTGTTCTTGGTATTGCTTTGTTATCTTTATCAATAACCCATACTTTTTTCGACCCATCTGCATTAATAATTGTTGATCTTTGTGGCACAGGAATCCCTTCAATTGTTAACGTTTTCATTTTGGCACGAACAAATAATCCAGGAAGTAGTATTTTGTCTGGATTGGGAAAGATTATTCTAAGCAAAATTGAATTAGTACTTGGGTCAACTGTTGTATCAGTAAACTGTATTGTTCCTTTATGATTATAGGGTGAATCCTGATTTGCTAACAGAAGAGTGACGGCATTAAGTTTCTGCTCATCCTTAAGGAATCGTATACTATTATTTTGATCGTCGGATTGTTGTAATATGTCCACATAGATTGGATCAAGCTGTGTCACGCGTGCAATTGCTTTTTCTTGATTCGCCGTTACAAGCGCCCCTTTTGTGACTTCTGACTTTCCAATCCAGCCAGTAACAGGAGAGAGCATTTTCGTATAAGATAGATTAATTTTAGCCGTTTCTAACGCTGCTTCAGCAATGCCTACATCTGCTTTTGCAGCAGAAAGTTCGGCCAAAATATCATCGTAATTTTGCTTACTTATGCCCCCAATTTTAACAGCTTTACTGTAACGACTTGCTTTTGCTGTACTTGTTGTAAGCGTTGACTTTTTTTTTGTAAGATCTGCAATGGCACTATTATATTTTGCAAGATAAAGATTAGCATCAATTTGATAAAGCGGCTGTCCTTTTTCAATATAAGAACCTTCTTCAAACAGCTTATCTATGATAATGCCTGTTACCTGTGGGCGAATTTCTGCTACCAAATATGGTACTGCGCGCGCCGGCAATTCTTCATAAAAATTAATAGATTTTTTTTGAACAGAAAAAACACTAACCGGTACACTGTACGACGCATTTTTTACAGGTGGATTTGAGAGTTTTACAAAGAAAAAAAACCAAGTGAACTTACAAGTATTCCTAAAAAAAATAATGTTACGCGAGCATGCACAGTGAAAAATGTAATAAGTTTTATAACAAACGTGTTCAAATAGTTTGTGAATTTTTCAGGCATATAAAAATAACGAATATCAATCTGTATTTTAATTTTACATTGAATATAATAAATTTTTAGTTAATTTTGATGAAATAGCAAGGTACTGAGAATGGCCGTGTTGCATAAATAGGAAATTAGCGTAAAATATTACATAAAAAAAACAAGCAAAAGGACGCACGTGCCGAATAAATTAAAAGATGCCGTCCGACATAAATTTAAAAAAAATCATTATAACAAACGTGATTGGGCGACTTACAATAAATCTTTGGTAAAACGTTGAAGTATCACCATTTGGTTTACAGAAGAAGCTCTTAAACAATGGCATGAACCCTCTGAAAACTAAGGTAAGCAGTGCTCAACGGAAATTTTCTGATTTATGCTATGGAAGCTTGTCATACAATGAGGTTTATGTATAAAAGACCGCTGCGTCAAACAGAAGGATTTATAAATTCACTCTTAACGTTAATGGGATCAAAGCTAAATTCACCAGACTATACAACACTTTCAAGGCGTTTACAGACAATAAAAATAAGGCAAAAATCCATCTGGAACACCAGATAAAGGCGTTGCAGTATCAAAAGTATTTTTCTTCTTCTCTAGATTCATACCAAAAGAGCCATTAAATTCGTATCGTAGACACACACATATTCACTCTACCATAAAAAACGGATATTTTTTATTTATACTGTAAAATATCACCTGGCTGACAATCAAGGTGTTTACAGATCATGGCTAAAGTTGAAAAACGAATGGCTTTTGCTTTCCCCGTTTTTAGAATTGATAAGTTTTGCGGTGTTATGCCAACATTTTCAGCCAGATCTTGCAGTTTCATTTTACGCTTTGCAAGCATGACATCTAAATTTACAATAATTTCCATCACTACACCGTATAAGAATTTTCATCATTAATTTTACTGGCTTCTTGCATAACAAGGGACACAAGAAAAACAATAAGACCGCAAAATAAAGCTTCAATGCTTGGCGTCCCAAAACCAATTGCTAATATTTTCTTACCGGGTTCATTTTCTATCGTTAGCGCCAAGATTTTGACCGTTTCACTTAATGGTAGAAAAATCAAACCGTACACGAAAAAAAGCGATCCTAATTTTTTATAACGCATAGCGTTATCAGTCGTAAAAATATTTCCATTTGTATAGCTTGTAAAAATGCTTTTTAAAATAAACAAACTGATATAGATTGGTAGCATGCTAATAATGTCAGAAGCAACTGCCATAGATTTATTAAGCAAAGTCCATTGTATTTTCCATAATTCAATAACTCCAACACCTTCATTTATCAGAACTGGTTGCATTATATAACCACCTTTCAATAAACCTTGTATTAAAACAGTATCAATAAATACCCAAGGAAACAAAACAATCAATGGTATAGAAACACTCAAAATTTTAATAATCGTAATGGTCCATTTACTTATCTTCATAATTTTATTCATTTAATATTCTCCTAAAAATATTACCAATTCAACTATTAGCAACATCCTGATATTAAATCATAAAAATAACGATTGTCAATATAAAATTATTGATAAACAGTGTTTTTTGAACCTATTTCAATATGCAATATCTTTTAGGAGGCTAATAGTCATTCCAAAAAACAAACCTTTTATAAAAACATTTCAGCTAAATTGCCCTCTTTCCATGGGGCGTATTTTTTCATAGCACCAATATAGTGCGGGCTCTGCATCCAAGAATTTAGCCAAACTCTGGTGTTAGAATACGGTGTTGTTTGAAACCACGTATCATCAACGGCGGCAAATTGGCGAATGAGGGGGAAAATAGCCACATCTGCTATCGATGGTTTGTTAGCCAGTAGAAATTTATGCTTACCCAAGCGCTGTTCCAGGTCGGTTATTAATAACTCTTCACATAGTTTGCGGTTTTCTTCTACTGACTGCTCAGGAAAACGTTCATGATATTTATAGCGTTGCACCGCTTTAACAAAATCACCTTCTGCAATGGACACCAAACAATCTACTTCAGACATATTCGCATCACCCCAGTTGTCTGGATCATGATGTTTTAATGCAAAGTCGATAATATCCATACTCTCATCAATAATCTTTCCATCCGGCAAGACCAGTGTCGGGACCGTCGCTTTAGGGGCAATCGCTAAAAATGCGGCAGGTTTTTCTCTCAGCTTCACCTCACGAATTTCGCACTGTACACCTGCATAATGCATCGCAATACGTGCACGCATGGCCCATGGGCAACGTCTAAAACTATACAAAATAGGAAATTTATTCATTACTGTTTGTCTCATATTTTCTGTTCTAAACTTTTATCTCCTGGGGAATTTATTATCTCTCGGAAAGCCCATTGGCACTAAACGACCTGTTGTGTTGCGTTTTCCAATCCAAGGAATCAAATTCTTTTCAACATAAAAATTACCATGGCGCTTTAACGTTAAGCCATCTTCTATGTTAAAAGTTAAAATATCAACTAAATTACCTTGTTTATATTTTTGCAACACTTGGCCGCGGCCCCTGCTTTGTTCTGGCATTTGGTCAATTGGGAAAATTAAAATTTTTCTATTTTCACCAAGCGTTGCTACATGATCACCTGTGACAATTTGCACAAAGGCAATTTTTTCATTATCTGACACTGCAAACACTTGCTTACCATTTTTCGTACTAGAAAATAGTTCTGTCGCCTTCACGATAAATCCACGGTTTGTATCGTTTGCAAGAAGCAGCTTCATTTCGCTTTTAGGATCCACTGAAAAACATGCAAGAACATCATCTTTAGGATCAAGATCAATCATCATGCGAAGCGGTTCCCCTGCCCCACCTGTTTGACCACCCCTAACTTTTGGTAATTTATGAATATCTAAAGTAAAGCACTTACCATTTGTTGCAACCAATACTAATTTTTCTGTGGAATTCGTATTCATCACAATACGCGCTTCATCACCATCTTTATAACGCAAATCCTTAACATCGTGGCCTTTAATCGTACGGATCCAATTTTTTGACGACAGTACTAATGTTAAATCTTCTTTTTCGATCATTTCTTCAAATGCCGCAATTTCTACTTGCGGTGCATCCGCAAAAGTTGTTCGGCGTTTACCAGATTCAGATTCTAAACTATATATTTTTTGAATACTTTTAAGATCTGCTTTTATATTTTTCCACTGCAGTTTATCATCTGAAAGTAATAGGTTCAGCTTTTCAAGTTCTTCCGATAAATTCTTATGTTCTGTTCTTATTTCAATTTCTTGCAATTTTCGCAGGGCACGAAGCCGCATATTTAAGATGGCTTCAACTTGTGTTTCAGATAAAATGAACTTATTCATCATAATTGGCTTAGGCTCATCTTCTTCACGGATAATGCGAATAACTTCATCAATGTTTAAATAAGCAATTAAATAACCATCTAAAAGTTCAAGACGCGTAACAATTTGATCTTGTCTATGTTGTGTTCGTCGGGTTAAAACAACTTGCCTGTGCTTTAAAAATGATTCTAAAATTTCTTTTAGCGACATAACTTTTGGTACGTTATGCTCGTTTAAAACATTTAAGTTCATGGCAAAGCGTACTTCAAGATCGGTTAATTTAAACAGACTTTCCATCAAGACAATAGGATCAATATTTTTAGATTTTGGTTCCAAAACAACGCGAATATCATCCGAAGATTCGTCCATAACATCACCCAATAATGGCAATCGTTTATCTAATAACAAATCTGCAATACGCTCAATAAGCTTAGATTTTTCAACCATGTAAGGTATTTCAGTTACAATAATTTTATAACTGCCGCCTTTAATAGGCATCACCTCATAGCGTGATCTTAAACGAATACTACCATTACCTGTTTCATAGGCTTTTTTTATAGAATCCATTTTTTCAACAATAATGCCGCCAGTTGGAAAGTCAGGACCTGGTATAATCTGTAAAAGATCGTCAACAGTAGAGCTTGGCATATCTATTAACTTGATGCTTGCTAAACAAAGCTCTGCCAAATTGTGAGGCGGAATATTCGTTGCCATACCAACAGCAATACCCGTTGATCCGTTTGCTAAAATATTGGGAATGCGCGCTGGTAAAACAAGGGGTTCTGAATCTTGTTCGTCATACGTATCTTTAAAATCAACGGCATTTTCATTAAGACCTTCAAGCATTAAAAGGGCCGTATTGGTAAGGCGTGATTCAGTGTAACGCATGGCAGCAGCGTTATCCCCATCAATATTACCAAAGTTACCCTGACCTTCAATCAAAGGGTACCTTAGGGAGAAATCTTGCGCCAATCTAACAAGGGCGCCATAAATTGCGGCATCGCCGTGCGGGTGAAATTTACCCATCACATCACCCACAACACGGGCACATTTTTTAAAGGGCATGTTCGGACTTAAACGCAATTGTTGCATTGCATAAATTAGGCGCCTGTGCACAGGTTTTAGCCCATCACGAACATCTGGCAGCGAACGCGACATAATGGTAGATAATGCATAGGCAAGATAACGGTCGCCTAATGCTTTTTCAAAAGTAACTGATTCTATTATTTTTTTCTGATTATTCGCCATAGTATTTAATTAAAAGCTTCCAACATTTGTTCACGGATTGTTGGCATTTTTTCAGATGCCCTTACTTGTTTTATAGCATATTCTGACAAGAAGAATCCCGTTATTTTTAGCATTTCTAAAATTCTTTTATTTTTCTGTTCTTTATCAATACTTATTGTATCATCAAAAAATCCCCACGGATAAGTAAACAACTTACCTTTATACGGATGCCCACAAGTATAACAAGCACCACGTCCCGATTTTGGCGACAAATACACAAGTTCAGTCACTTTTTTACACAAAGCGCACTTGGATAAATCAAAACCAAAGCCCATCTCGTGAATCAATAAATGTTCAAAACGGGCATAATCAAAAAGTGGATCACTCAAATTATGCAACGATGAACATATTTCTTTCACATATTCATAAATTATGGGATAAGAATGCCGTTCTGGCAACAACATATCAACAAGTGTGGTTATTGTTTTAAGAAGTAAAATGCATTTACTCTGCGTCATAATACGCGCAATTGGGGTATCGTTCACCTCTATCGTGTAAGTTCCCAAGTGGGCACTTAAGCGTGATTTCCAAATAGCGTGCACGTGGTTACCAGGCTCAACTGAACCGGTACGTTTCGTTAAACGCATTACCCCTTTATGCAATCCGTTTTCCTTTGTTAAAAGCGACAACACAATAGATTTCTCTGCAAGTGGCTTTGCCGACAAGACTATGCCTTCATCTGTCCAATTCATAACAACTTATCATTTCTTTTTTTTAAATAGCGCTTGTCTGCAAACGTACAGCAAAAGCAACTCATTTAATCATTTTTTATGGTTAAGTTTAAGGTATTCTATTGACGGTAACTTGTCCAAGTTTTTATAAAAACAATTGTTTCCATACCCCTTTGGGGCGTTTTATCAGAATGAGCTGAACACCAAACATTGCGGTTTTATAAATCAGGTTTATCTGATATGCTTATGTTTCAGACATTTTTTATCTCTGTACAAACGATATGCATGCACTATATAGTGTGACTACGGTTTATATTTATGAAAACAATCAATGTATAACTTATCTTTTTTAACAAATCAAAAAAATATAAATGCTGTAACTGCGCTATTAGAACAGCATTTTGATACGCTCTCTTGCTTTGAAGATGAATCAGCTGAACCATCTGAAATTTTAGATGATAATGGGTTTCATATAAGTTCACGTTTTATTATTAAACTTATTTTACAAGATAAGACTTATGCTTATTTTGTAGAAATGCTTTTAAACACTGCTGAAATAGAATTTGAGCAACTATGCGTTGAAGCAATTATAGATCAAGATTGGTTAAAAGTTTGTTATGAAAATTTTAAGCCTATTTCAATTGGCCGTTTTTTTATACACAGCTCTTACGCCCCCGAAGCTGTACCAAAAGAACAATATGGACTAATGATTGATGCAGCGACAGCATTTGGTAGCGGCGAACATCAAACAACAAAAGGCTGCTTAACAGCCATAGATCAAATTTTAAAAGACCGAACAATTGAAACCGTTTTAGATATGGGATGTGGCTCGGGCATATTAGGCCTTGCAGTTGGCCTTGCTAAGACAAATACCACTATTTTAGGTGTGGATATTGACGCCAAAGCAGTGGATGTTGCTAATCACAATGCAACATTAAATAGTGTGCCAAATTTCAAAGCAGTAACATCTGATGGTTTTGCATCCCTTAAAAACGACAAAAAATTTGACTTAATCGTTGCAAATATTTTAGCAAAACCCCTTATTAATATTAGTGTTGAGATGAAAACTGTTGTGCATAATAATACTGTCATTATTTTATCTGGTCTTCTAACAAGACAAAAAGAGGAAGTCCTAGAGGCTTATATCAATGTTGGATTCAAGCTGAAAAGCGTTGTTCAAATTGATGATTGGTCCACCTTAGTACTTGCACCTATCTAGCCATATAATTTTCTAAAAATTTTGCACCACGTTTACTTATTTTTTGGTGTATAGGGTCAAAAAAATCTTCTTTTGATAAGTCATCCAGTAAGATGCCCTCATCCATGAAAAAAACACGATCTGCACAAAGCTGGGCTAGCCTTAGTTCATGACTCACGATTAGCATAGACCGGTTTTTACTTCTAAGCGTTTGAATAAATTCAGCAACATCTTTAACCATTTCTGGGTCTAGGGCAGATGTTGGTTCATCCATCATTAAAAGCGCAGGCTCCATCATCAAGGTTCTACACATTGCAACACGCTGTTTTTGTCCGCCAGACAAATTTCCTGGTACTGCTGCAGCCTTGTCTGCTAGGCCAAATTGTTCTAGCAAATCCATTGCTTTTTTAACAGCCTCTTCCTTTAAAAGCTCCATTGCTTTAATCGGTGCAAGCGTTAAATTTTCTAAAATCGTTAAATGGGGAAATAAACTAAAGCCTTGAAAGACCATGCCAATTTTAGAAGCAGGAACTGCCTTTAACGGTATATCATCTAAAAAAATGTAACCGCTATCAAAGGGTTCAAGCTTTGCAAGGGTACGCATTAATGTGGTTTTCCCACTACCGGAAGGGCCAAGTACAACGGTAACTTCTCCAGCATTCAATTTAAAGCTAATATCTTTTAAAATTTGTTTTTGTTGTATACTTTTATGAAGATTTTTAACTTGAAACATATTTTTGATTAATAAGATGTATAAAACCAGTATATAGGGCACGCAGCCTATACACCAATGTTTTTTACTTTAGTTAGCATGTTAAAAAAGTTGACTTATCTAGTTATACGTGTTACAATAACGCAACTTCTCAAGAGGATACATAAAAATGTTTCACAATAAATTTAATTTAGCTTTAATAGCAACCCTAGCGTTAACAGCCGTTACTGAAGTAAATGCCGCAGCGGCACAAAGTGCGCAGACAGTTTTTCCAGAAATAAAATTGGTCCAAGATTTTTCAGAGGAAGCAGCCCTTTCGATGATTCAAAGCCATATGGATAAATTTCAGTTTTCAGGCTTTTCAAAAAATGAAACATGCCAAAAACAGTTAAAAACATCGCGTGCATACAATGCAAAATGGTTTGTGTACGTCTGCCAAAATGCGTTTAGTAATAGTGGAGAAACACCAATTACGCTAGATGCGATCAGTTTTATAAGGCAATTTGTTTCTTCTTGTGCGAAAAAGCGTATTGATTTGGAAACTTCATTACTTTGGGTCCATGAAATGTTAAGCATTATGCACCTAGTAGACTTAAGACAAGTTTCAACACCAGAGATGAAAAAGAGTTTACTGGCAAGAGAAGAGAAAATGCTTCCATTGTCTGAATCGGTAAAACAAAATGCTCCAAAGCTATTTGAGAATCTACTCCGGCACATAGTCGATAACGAGCATAAATATCAAGAGCTTGTTTTATGGCCTAATAGTTTATTGGGAAATAAAAGGGGTACCCCATTTTCAAAGGGGGCTTATTATAATCTAGCATTGTCCATTAGACAGTCCCGCGTGTCAACATCTGAGGCAGTAAAACCATTAGATGAAAACAATAGATATTTGGAAAGCGCACGTTTATACAGAATCGCTATTCATAAAGGGATGGGCACAGCTTGCGCAAATTTAGTTTCCTTAATTAACCTTGGTTTAATATCTACAGATGAAAACAATAAACCTATTTCTGAATCTCAAAAACTTCTCGTTATGATTAAATTATTAGAAAAAGCAATTGCTTTAGGGTACGATGGTGCACGTGCTAATTTAGCACAGATGAAAATGCTTCCTAACGGTTCTAGTGATGCAAGTGATTTAGAGCGCATACGGTGTGATGCGCTAGAGGGCAAGACATCAGCGTTAATTGCATTCTCACAGCTTATCGCAGATAAAAAAATTAATCTTGATGAAAATAATAATAAATTTGATGAGGAAAACCGCTATAAAAATGCCGCAAGATTACTACAAAACGCTATAAGAAAGGGAGGAGATGAAGCAGCCAATAATTTGGCAACTCTTATTGCAGAAGGCAATATTTGTGTTGATGAAAACAACCAGCCCTTCAACCCTGCCGATAGATTCATAATTGCAGCAAGGCTATTTAGACAAGCGATTAACACAAAACACATGCCTTGCGCTTATCATGGTTTGGCAAATCTGATTCACCATCACGGCATAACACATGACGAAAATAATAACCTTATTCAACCTGATCAAAAATACCATGCAGCAGCAGCAATGTTGATTAAGTCTATTAAGGCTGGAAACATTCCATCACGTAACAACTTAGGCATGCTTATTATGGAGGGTCATATTAATTATGATGAAAATAAAAAACCGTTTAAGGAGCGTGATCGTTATGAAATTGCAGCACGATTATTTCGTGAAAGTTTACGTTCAGGAAGAATTGAAGCTTCAGCAAATCTAGGGCACCTTATTAGAGATGGAAAAATTTCAAGAGATGAAAAAGACGTGTTTTTTGAGCAAGAAAAACGTTATTTAACTGCCGCAAGACTCTATGCAATGGATACAAGCCCTATGTCGCAAACGTTTTTATTAGCTTTGTATTTAAGGCATCCACATACAATGCAAAAAACTACAAATGAAGAAAAAATGGCACTATTGATAGAGACGATCAAACAATCTCAAGAAATCGTAAGAATAGTAAGCTGGAATGCAGCGTATAATTTGTATGGGAAAAGACAAAATGCTATCACACTTATGCCTGATACATTGAGCTTTACTAAGTTTGAGTGGGGCCTTTATGAGTATTTACTTGATATTCAAGATGAGCAAAGCACCACAAGTGATGATCGTGATGTTGTGCCATTGTCTACTTCAGATGATGAAGTGCCTGAAAGTGTTGCTGTAGAAAGACGACCACTTTTAACAATGGCTGAATTTATAGATAATGAACGGCTAAAACGATCCAATATTGATGAAAATTTTAAAGCGTCTTTAAGTAGGCTTTCGCTTAAAAGTGAAAAAGCAAAAGCAAAAATAGACAGGCTTTGCCAAACAGCAAAACGTCTTCAAGACGTCGGAACAGATACTACAGCGGCTGCTGAACCTGCGCGTAACTACACCTTTACGCAAAAAGCACAGGAGGATTTAACAACCTTAGGATTTTTCAAACCCAGTGATCGGGATACTAGAAGTGACGTGATGTATTCACTTGATGAAATTAACAAACTGGAATCAGCTAAAAAAGCAGGTCGTGGCCTACACAAAATGGTTGATGCAATTAATACAGGTGAGCAACGTGCTGGCGCTGAAACATTAAGGTATGAACGCCTCTTAGATGGAACGCCACTATGCACCATGGAATTTAATAAGAAAGATCGTTTGGTTTATACCATAGCTTCTGACGGTCATATTACGATATGGGGTGCGCAAGGTCATGATGATACCATTAACCAGATGCGACGTCAGGGTCTATTGAAGTAATCCCTAGACCCCTTTTAGCAAACCTGTGTTTTTAAAAGAAAAAAAGGTGTCTTTTGCTGTAATTATGTGATCATATATGTCTATATTTAATTGCTTGGCGGCCTTTATAAGGGCATATGTTGTTTGAATATCATCCATTGATGGCTCAGGGTTTCCAGATGGATGGTTATGGATCAAAATAACAGCTGAGCTGCCAAGTTCTAAGGTGCGCTTTAATAGTTCTCGTGTATATAGTGCCGTTTCATTAACGGTGCCACGTTGATGAACTTCATCACGGATGATGCCCATTTTATGATCCAAAAATAAAATGCGGACTTCTTCCACCGTTAATAAACTGAGATGCGAACGGCAATATTTTATAATATCATCAAAATTACTAAGCACATTGCGTTTGATTATATTTTCTTGCATTGATCTTTGTTGTAGAGCAAGGGTAACTTTTAAAATATGTATGGTCGCAGGTCCTATGCCATGCACCTGTTTTAAGAGTGTTTTTTCAGCGTGCAGCACCCCAGATAAAGATTTAAATGTATACAGTAAATTTTTTGCAATAGCTTTAACGTCGCCACGTGGTATAGATAAAAACAAAACCAATTCTAAAATTTCATAATCATGAAGACCTAAATAGCCAACTTTTTCAAATCGTGCACGCAATCTTTCCCGGTGCCCCAGGCGGCGGTCTTTTTCAATGGTTTTGATCTTTTTTAACACGTTACTATTTTACTGAAGTGCCATATACTGAATGATAGGCACAAAAATCATAACAAACTGTTAATTTTGCTATGTCTACCTTATTTATAGCGCATGATCTTAACAACCCCGCTTTGCATTTTAACAGTCTCTGTAGAATGTGCACCCCTGTTCTTGTCAAAATAGGGTATGCTTTGCGGGGTATAGCGCCTGGATGCAACCGTTAATGTGTTGATATGACGAAATCCTTTTGTTTTTATAGGGCGTGTCTGTGGTGTTTGACTGACAATGTGTCCTGCATACACACTTTGCAATTGGTTCAGCTTAGAAAAATTTTTTGAAATTATTTTATGCCCCCCTTTTGTGACAGACCCGTAACCTGATCCTGCCCCTACAATAGATTGTACCGTTTTACCAAGGGGTAGATGCCGTATGTTTTCAGATTGCTGAAAGCGTGTTTTAAGTTCGCTTTGCGCATGCATCAAATTTTCTATATTAAGGGGCATTGTGTACGTATCCACATCATTTAACTTTTGAAAATGGCTTTCAACAAGCTTTAAGTACGGTATGTAGAATTCTGGATTTCCGCTATGGTAGTGGGCTTGTGCTATTTTCCATGATTTATTTTTATCAAATAATGACCTTAAAAATTGCCCGCCATATTCAACATTTTGTTGTGGAGAAAATGCATCATGTAAGGATTTAAAGGCCGATCCATGATGCCTGTAATTAATTTGCATGCACCCCATGTCAAAATTAGTGTGCCCTGAACTTACCAAAAAATGCGCTGCTTGTACGGCTTTTTCCTTTGTTGGAAATATATACCCCTTACCTTGCACATTAATACTCCACGGCCAAGCAACGATACCTTTTCCTTTAAAGTATTGCCCAGATTCGGTTAAGGCAATTGCTTTTAATGTATTTTTCGGAATACTAAATTTTTTTTCAGCTTCTTCAACATAGGCATGGCACCATTGTTGTTGGTGTAAGTTATGGCTTAAAAGTGTTGTACACAAACAGTTGATAAAAAATATAGTTTGGAAAATTTGGTTCATACATTTTTAAAATGGGATGCTTACATTTATAGTTTAATAAGATAACTCTTAATAAAATTTTAATTTAATTCAAATTAAGATAAAAATATGAGTATGAAACAAACAATGGATATTCGTGGCACTCAGCAGCTTATGATGACCCCACGATTACAAGAATCCATTAAATTATTGCAACTTTCATTTGTAGAGCTAAACACCTATTTGCAAGAGCAAGTCATAGAAAACCCTTTACTGGAATTCGTTGATTCGGTCTGTGTGCCTGAAGAAAATGATCGTGGCGCAAATAATATGGAGTCAGGGGTATTTCAAGAGAATGCTTTATATGCAGGGTTTGATAAGACAGCAAATATTACAGAAACAACCACACTCAAAACACATGTAATGAATCAAATTACCCACATGAAGTTCAGTAAAGTAGAGTTTAAAATTTCAGAAATTTTGGTTGATGCATTGCAACCATCAGGTTATATAGAAATTGATGTAGAAGAACTTTCTAACGTTTTTAAAATTTCTGAAAAAAGCATTCAAAATGTTTTAGAAAAATTGCAATCATGTGATCCTGTTGGTATTTTCGCACGCTCACCTGGTGAGTGTTTCAAACTACAATTAAAAAACAAGGGAAAAATTACTAATAATTTAAATATGTTCTTAACACATTTACATGACCTTCCTTCCTTGGGAATGCAAAAATTTTGTAAAAAAACAGGTATTAGTCTAGAAGAAGGGCAAGAAATTTTACAACAGATCAAAACATTACACCCAAAACCTGGTCTTGCTTACAGCTTCGAACCTGTGCACACAGTTCTTCCCGATGTATTTGTGACCATCCATGACCGTAATTTGTTTGTAGAGTTAAATGACGCAGCTGTTCCAAAATTAATTTTAAGCTCTGATAACTATCAAGAATTAAAAACAAGATGTTGTAAAAAAGAAGATATTTCTTACCTAAAAGAAAAAACGCATCATGCAAGTTGGCTTGCCGGTGCCTTAACACAAAGATGTGTGAATACACTGAAGATTGCACAAGCAATTGTCGAAGAACAGAGCAATTTTTTTGAAGAAGGCATAGCTGCCTTAAAACCGATGAGTTTAAAAGATATAGCTATTAAAGCAGACGTTCATGAAAGTACAGTTAGTCGGATTACAACATCTAAATTTATGCAAACACCTATGGGATTGTTTGATTTTAAGTTTTTCTTTTCATCAAAACTTCATAAATCTAAGGCAAAAGGATTGTCTTTTGTTAATACTTTTCATCAAAAAAATCAAGATGCAACAACAGATAATACAGCCATTTCGATTTCGTCTAAATGCATTATGGACAAGATAAAACGTCTTGTGGCACAAGAGGACGTCAAATCACCATTGTCTGATGAGGATTTAAGCGCAATTTTACAGCACCAAGGCATAACAGTTGCACGGCGCACTGTTGCAAAATATCGCGGGGTTTTAAAAATAGAGAGTTCATCTAAGCGCAAAAATTCGCTTTTTTTAGAGTAATTTAAAAAGGGGGGGGAGTTCCCCCCTCCCCTTTTAAGTCGTAGTAGTTTTAAATAATTCCCGCAGCTTTCATAGCAGCAACAAATTCTGCACGTGTAGAATTTGTTTTCAGGTCTAAAGGTCCTGCTAGATCCACACCATTTAATGCTTTACAGTCCATATTAATCCCCGTTCCTGCCTGCATAAAGCCCCCTAAATTTACAAAACAAGGCGTGTGGAGTATAATCCCAATTTTTGTCTGAAACGATTCTGTCCAGTTAGCATCCTCCCCCTTTACAGATGAGTGTGCAGCTTTTATTTCGGCTTCTATTGCGGCCATACCATCTTCAACGGACTCAACAAAAATTTCAGATCGTTTCAATTCTTTTACAAAATCAGCACGCGTTCTATCCCAGTGAAGGCTAACAAATTTCGCGGGGGAGCTATCATCAGCAGAGGATATTTGTGTAACAAACTCTTTACATCTCTCTGAAAAAAAGTGTAGATAAAGCCCCTGTGGAGTATGATCAATCCTTCCTATCGAAGTATCAAATGTTTCTGTCCAATTGCCTATATTAGCCGGCTCTGCTTGAGGTGCTTCCTGTGTATTTTCTGCAGCATTTTCTCTGTTTAAAAAACCTGGTTTAAAACCAGCTAACCCTTCATTGGAAGATGCGAATGCAACTGTGGATGTTAGTAGCGTTGTTAAAAATATTTTTTTCATTGTCTATCCCTTTTGTAAAAATATTATTTAAAATAGCACTGTACAAAAGCGATGACAATAATTTTATTCAAATATACCTGTCTTCATATCATAAGAACTAAATATACCACGATCAAAGTGCCAGCCATGTAAGTTTAATGTACCTTTTTCAACCCTTTCTTTAATCCAGGGGAAGGTCATTAAATTATTTAGGGATAGCTTCACAGATTCTTTTTCGCAAAGGTGTTGTTTATGCGCTAGACTTAAAACTTCGTCATTTTCATCTAAAACATCCAATGCAGGCTCTGCAATACGCATCCATGCGGCAACAAAGCTTTCATGCCCTACATGAACATGGTCTTGTATCATACTTTTAATACCCCCACAATTCCCGTGACCCAGCACAATTAAATGTTCTACATTTAAACCTGTCACGCCAAATTCAATAACCGCACTGGTACCATGATAATTATCACGTTCATCTGGCTGATAGGGGGGCACTAATCCGGCAATATTTCTGTGTATAAAAAGCTCACCAGGTCCAGCATTTGTTAATACAGCAGGATCCACCATAGAATCGCTACAAGAAACAATCATGACTTTAGGTTTTTGTCCCTTTGACACAGTTAAATTATAAGCAGAGCCTTCATAACAATTTCGTTTTGCAAAAGATGCTATGCCATCTTGTAATGTTTTTATATCAGGCATTTACCAAACCCCTTTTCTTTTAACCAGTGCCAATCAAAATGTTCACCTGGGTCAATTTTACGGCCCGGCGCCACATCGCTGTGTCCAATTATATTATGGGGTTGAATATTGTGCAACATTGTTAAATATTTCAATAATTTTACAAGCGCATTCATTTGTTCTATTGCGTAAGGTTCTACAGGTGTTACTAAGGTTCCCTTATTTTGAATTTCAATACCTATAGAGTAATCATTAACATTATCCCTACCCTGCCAGGTGCTTACGCCTGCGTGCCATGCGCGTTTTTCATCAGGTACTAAGTTGTAAATAGAACCATCATAATCTATTAAGTAATGTGCACTAACTTGACGCTTAACATCACATAGTATTGCTATACTGTCTGCCGCAGTGGGCAGATCAGTATAGTGTAATACGATATGGGTAATATCACACGGTCTGTCGTTATAATTGGACGAGGCGTATGATGTGTTAAACTGCATTTTTAGGTATCTAAGAAACTACGTAATTTGCGTGACCTAATCGGGTGCTTTAATTTACGCAAAGCTTTTGCTTCAATTTGACGAATACGTTCACGCGTAACGGCAAACTGTTGACCAACTTCTTCTAATGTATGATCTGTATTCATGCCAATACCAAAACGCATACGCAGAACACGTTCTTCGCGTGGCGTTAAGCTTGCCAAAATACGTGTTGTTGTTTCTTTTAAGTTTGCATTAATTGCAGAATCAATTGGAAGCACCGCATTTTCATCTTTAATGAAATCACCCAAATGGCTGTCTTCTTCATCACCAATTGGTGTTTCTAAACTGATAGGCTCTTTCGCAATTTTCATAACCTTACGCACTTTATCCAAAGGCATCATCAACTTTTCAGAAATTTCCTCCGGTGTTGGTTCACGACCCATTTCATTCATCATTTGTCGCGATGTGCGCACAAGCTTATTAATCGTTTCGATCATATGAACTGGAATACGAATTGTTCTTGCTTGGTCTGCAATAGACCTCGTAATCGCCTGACGAATCCACCATGTTGCATAAGTTGAAAATTTATAACCACGCTTATATTCAAATTTATCAACAGCCTTCATCAAACCAATGTTACCTTCTTGAATAAGATCTAAGAATTGTAAACCACGGTTTGTATATTTTTTAGCAATAGATATCACCAACCGTAAGTTTGCTTCAATCATTTCTTTTTTCGCACGTGACGCCTGTCGTTCACCCTTTTGAATTTGCGTCACAATTTTTCTAAAAGTTAAAAGTGACAATCCAACTTTAGTTTCTAGATTTTGAACACATGAAAGTAAATCTGTCAAAACATGTTGATATGATGCTAAGAAAACATCCCACTTTGCACCCTTTTGTTTGTTCACATCTTCAAGCCAACTTTGATCAATTGCACGATCTTGTATAAACGGCAAAATTTTAGTCCGCTTGATGCCAGATTTTTCAGCACAGATCAAAATATTTTTCTCAAGTTCAGTAACTGTCTTGTTTAAGTTTTGATGGGCATGAAATAATTCTAACAACCTTAATGGATTCAGTCGCATTTCTGCAATATTTTCCAACATTTTTTGCAAACATTCTTGGTATTCTTCACTTTTCTGGTAATTTCGACCTTCCTGAACAGCTTCTGAGCGTAAGTAATCTAGCTGTCTGTATAGCTCAAAGTGAATATTTACAAATAAAATAAGTTTTGATAATTGCGTTTCATCAACAACAGGTGCTGTCGGTACATCGTCATCCGATGAACTATCATCATCAGAACTTTGTTCTTCATCAAAATTTTCACTTGAATCAAGGCCAATCACTTCACGAATGATCATTTCTCCAGCTTCGATCTTATTTTTCCACTCTAGAAAAAATTCTGCAGTTAAGGGGCTTTCGCACAGCCCACTAAACACCTGTGTTTTTCCGGATTCAATACGTTTTGCAATAACAATTTCACCCTCACGTGACAGCAACTCAACATTACCCATTTCACGCAAATACATCCGCACAGGATCGTCTGTTCTGCCTGCACTTTCTTCAGAATCTTCTTTTGGTTCATCATCAAAGTTAAACCCGCCTAATGAATGATTAAATTCACCTGTTAAGGGCTGTTCATCAACTTCGTCAGAATCCACAATACTGATTCCTATATCTGAAATCATTGTCATCGTTTCATCAATTTGCTCTGATGTCATTTCTGCTTGAGGAAGGGCTTCATTTAATTCGTCATAAGAAATATAACCACGTTCCTTGCCAATACTAATCAATTTACGAAGAGCTGGATTTGACTTACTTAATTCAATCAAAGGAATATCAGATACGCTTTGCGTTGCCGTCATCTTTAGTTCCTTTTTTGCTACTTTACTCATTATTTTCTCTACTCCTCAGTTTAATCGTTTGTAGTTCTTTAATTCTTGTCCAGTTTTGTTCGGTCATATCATTTTTCAATAGTTGGCCGGCTTGTCTGACTTCCTCATCTAATTTAAGTAAATATTCTAACTGGTTGTAAACCTCTTTCCAACCTAAAAGAACATTTTCCGCATCCTTTTGCTTTAAAAAAGGTGCTTTTTGTAAAACATCATCACTAATTACCATCAAAATTCTTTTTTTTAGACCTTCGTGATAAGCAGCGTCCAATAATGCATATTTTGTTTTGTCACCTTCGTAACCAAGAAGCCAATCGCTTAAATCAGACAATTCATCATTAAAATTGATATGCAGCATTTCATCCGTTACCTGATTTATTAAATGGGGATGATAAACCAAAGTTGCCAGCAAAATTTTTTGAAACACATCATCTTTATTTTTTTTAACCATAAGCGGCATCATTTTACTGTCAGAATCATGTTTTTTATAATTATTCTTCTTAAAAGACACCTGTCCTAGACTTCTAAAATATGTAAATAATTTGTTTTGAAAATATTCCTTATACGATAATTTAGTATCCTCATTTTGAATTTGCGATACCAACAGAGAAACTTCCTTTCTGAGTGCTGCCTGATCTTCCGGCGTCTTAATTGGTATATCCTCTATCAGTGAATTCCAAATAACGTCGCTTAATGGTTTAAATTTTGTCAACATTTCAGAAAAATGTTGTCGGTCTTTTTGAACTAAACTATCAGGATCTTCATCTTTTGGCAAAAAGACAAAGTTTAAACGATGATCGGGCGATGCATAAATGAGCGATTTTTTAGCAGAACGCACAGCCGCTTTATAGCCAGCAGCATCGCCATCAAAACACAACAACGGTGGTACCCGGTGCCGCCATAACAATTTGCAATGAAAGTCTGTTAAAGCCGTACCAAGCGGGGCAACTGCTGTTTTAAAACCATGTTGATGCAAACTTATAACATCCAAGTATCCCTCAACAACAATAAAACCAAATTCGTTAGATAACTCTTTAGATGCAAAATTATGCCCGTACAGAATATGACTTTTTGAAAAGGTTGGTGTATCTGAGGAATTGATGTATTTGGGCGAAACGTCGCCTAAAGCACGACCACCAAAGGCAATAACCTTATTTTGACGGTCAAAAATAGGAAACATTAACCGCCCACGAAAGCGGTCTATTGGCTTTTTGTGACCATCACCCTGAGACACAAGTCCTACTTTAAGAAGTTCCTCGATTGTATACTTAGACTTAAATAAATCAATTAAATTGTGATACCCTTCAGGCACATAGCCAATGCGAAATTGTTTTTGCATAGCTAAACTTATATTGCGCTTTTCTAAATAAAGACGGGCATTTTCACCAATAGATTTTTGTAAATTTTCTTGCATCCATATGCAAGTGTTTTCTAAAATTTCATACGAACGATCTGCCGCTTTCTTTTGCTCGGGCGTTTTCGTGTATGTATCCCTTTCTGGTACTTTCATGCCAACTTGGTCTGCCAGATAATGTAGGGCTTCTATAAATGTAAGGCCACGCTTTTTCTCAAGATAACCAAACATATTACCACTAGCACCACAGCCAAAACAGTGATATAAGTTTTTACCATCTGTCACGTTAAAAGAACCGCTTTTTTCTTTATGAAAGGGGCACAGTCCAATATATTGATTGGTGTTTTTACGTGTTAACTTTACATCACCCTTGATGATGTCGGAGATGTTAATACGTGTTGAAAGTTGTTCTAAAAAATGTGTTAAATCAGACATTTGGCCGCAATACTTCGCTCATCAAATCAATTAAAATACCTTCCCTAACACCGCGATCTGCAACCCGTACCATATCAAGCTTAGTGCGCTCATAAATACCGCGCAAAATTGCTGACCCCACGATTACAAGTTCGGTTCTACCACCACCAATACACGGGTGATCAAAGCGTTCTTTATCGGTCATATCTAAAATGCGCTGCGTTACTTGATCAAGATCCTTTACTAAAAACGATGCACCATCAACAGCTGTTCTCTCGTAGCGCTGCAGATCAAGCGCCATTGCAGCAACTGTTGTGACCGTACCGGAGGATCCTAGCAACTGAACAAGGCCCTGTTTAATATAATGATCTATATCATTGCATTGAAAAAAAATATTTAATTCTTCTTTAACTTTCTCACTAAGTTCATGACAAGCCTCTATTGTAAAAGCTTTATCACCATATTCTTCGCTAGATATGACGACCCCATAAGGCAGGGAAATAGAAGCGATAACATTAAAAGGAACGGGGTAACCTGGACGCCTTGGTTGGTTACGCCCACCCAATGAAATCCAAGCAATTTCTGTGCTACCACCGCCAATATCAAAAACAAGCGCATAGGGCACTTTTGGATTAAGAACAGCAGCACAACCAGTTATAGCAAGACGCGCTTCTTCTGATGGCGATATAATATCAATATCTAAGTTAAGCTCTTTTTTTGCCCTATCAATAAGAATTTTCGTATTTGTGGCACGACGGCACGCTTCTGTTGCAACAGCACGAACATACGTTGCATTATGTGTGTCAATTTTTTGCTTACACATCTCTAAGGCTTCTAACGCCCGATCAATTGCACTACCAGAAAGTTCTTCTCCATCGTAAATACCTTCACCCAAACGTACAATTTTCGCCATCGAATCAATAATTCTCCAACTATCTTGACGTGGACGGGCTCTAAAATACATCATTTGAAGGGCAGCAATATTAACGCGCGCTACCAATATGCGGCAAGAATTTGTACCAAGATCAATAGCAGCAATAGCAGGCGTATGCGCTTCACATATATAATCTTTAATTTCTATTTCTTCTACAGGTTTCATGATGACATCTCTTCCTTATAAGCCAGACTACACAATTTAAAGGAAAAAGAACAGAAAATTCAATTATTCTAAAGCCATATACATCAAAAAAACAATCCTTTGGACTATTTGATTATCCATGCTCTTTTCATAATATATGATCTGCAAAGAAAACAAGTTTTTAACAATATATCGAAAATTGTGATGGAAATTGGATATAAAAGTTTTCTGATGGGGCCACCGCGGCGATCCCACAGTGCTGTTGCCACCGACCTCCGCCGCCACGAAGCCACAGTTACCCCTGCTTCTTAAATCGTCTTTTTTAAAAGACGTAAATAAGTCGCGTTATAAAGATGTTTTCATCTTTATACAAAGCGCCTATACTAAACATGAATTCGATGTTAAGCCATACTTGCTCTGGGTCTCAAGAATATTGTTTACGTGCCGTTAAAGCACGCATAACTGTCGCCAAAGGATCGCACTTAATCCTTCCCCACCAGGTGAGATTCTCTAAAGCTATTTTTGCTCTAACTTTAGATTAACAAAGTACAAGTTAAAAAATGTTTAACAGGGTGAAAAAATCAGTCATTTTTAGGCCCTGCTGTACTACCGGCTAAAATACCACCGTCAAGCGTGAATTCAGCCCCTGTTACATATTTAGATTCATCTGATGCAAGGTAAATAACTGCGTAGGCAACATCTTCAGGTTTTCCCATATGCCCCAAAGGCACGCCACCTGCAATTTGTGCAATAACTTTATTACGTGCTACTTCATCAGCGCCAAGCATGGGGTCCCAAAGTGGTGTTAAAATAGCACCTGGATGCACAGAATTACAGCGAATATTATATTTCTTTTCAGCGCAATAAAGGGCAACTGTCTTTGTATGATTACGAACAGCAGCCTTGCTAGATGCATAAGCTGCAGCACCTGGTATACCAACAACACCTGACCTTGATGACATATTGATAATTGACCCACCGTTTTCCTTCATCAACCCAATTGCATATTTACAGCCTAAGAATACGCCGTCCAAGTTCACACTATGAATTTTATGCCAACTATCCAAGCTTACGTTTTCAGGGTCTTGGGGACCTAAGCTTTCATTAAGCCCAATAATCCCCGCATTATTAAAGGCAATATCTAAGCGACCATGTTTTGTTTCTATACTTTCAAAAAGGGATTTCCACTCACTTTCAGAACTAACATCAAGGTGATGGTACTCACCTTTTATTTCTTTAGCAACTTCTTGACCTTTATCATCTTGAATATCCGTTACAATAACGTAAGCACCTTCTCTTGCCATCATTCTTGCAGTTTCAGCACCAATTCCTTGACTACCACCTGTCACAAGGGCAATTTTATTATGTAATCTTTTCATACAGACTCCTGATTTTTGTTCAGATTTTGATAACGGATTTAATGCATTAAAACAGGGTAGTAATAATGCCCCACAAATGGTACCTGATAAGAGCAGTATTACATAGTGAACTTTTTGTTTATTGTGCATTTTTCCCTCTTTTTAATTCTGTTGCTAAAGTGATGAAATTTTCTAGTGTTAAGTTTTCTGCTCTAAGTGTTGGTTTTAAATGACTATGATTTAACTGTTCTTCACTAACTAAACCTTTTAAACTGCTACGAATCATTTTACGGCGCTGCCCAAAACCCTTTTCCGTTATTTTTTCTAACATAGATAAAAGCCCTGCATCCACATCTTCATAAGGTTTTAAATGAACCACACAAGAATCAACCTTTGGTGCTGGCGTAAATAAATGCGGGGGCAAATAAAAGCAGTTATCTACCTTGCAAAGATACTGGCTAATAATAGATAACCGCCCGTACTGCTTTGTATTAACTTGTGCCGTAATACGATCAGCAACCTCTTTTTGAAACATCAATGTCATGCCATCAATTAAAACTGTATTTTTAAGCCATTTAATTAAAAGCGCCGTTCCAACGTTATAGGGCAAATTAGCAACAATGTGAATTTTATTCTGTTTTTTTGCAATATCTTGTATATCAAATGTCAGTGCATCTTGATGGTGGATATGAATTTGCGGGAAATCTTTTTGAAGCGCTTCCAAAACAGTAATGCACTCTGGGTCCATTTCAACCACATGCAATTCTTTTGGGTTATGCTCTAAAATAGCGCGCGTTAAACCACCAGGCCCTGATCCAACTTCAAGAACAATTTTATCTGACACATTACCTGAAAAGCTGACAATTTTTTGAATAATGTTATAATCTGTTAAAAAATTCTGCCCCAAGCTTTTACTAAACCCCTTGCGCTTTAAAAGATTAAAATCTTGAATCGTTTGTGCAATACTTGGTAATTTTTGTATTTTATCAATAAATGCTGGATGCCGCATTAATCCATACTTCCTTTTAATATGCGTGATTTATCACGATTCCAATCACGCTCTTTAATTGTTGCACGTTTATCTTGCATGGCTTTCCCTTTACCAAGTGCAATTTCAAGCTTTACAATACCGCGCTCATTAAAATAAAGACATACAGGAACAAGCGTCAGGCCCTTTTTACGAATAGCCCCCAACCATTTATTTATCTGTTTTTTATGCATTAAAAGTGCGCGGGGGCGTCGTTCTTCATGGTTAAAGTTTTTCGCCAAAGGATATTTTGCAATATTGGCATTAATAAGATAAATATGTGCATCCATTTCGCCTGCGTAAGATTCATTCAAGCTGACTTTTCCAGCACGTAAAGATTTAAGCTCTGATCCTGTTAACATAAGGCCAGCTTCAATGGTTTCTATTAACGCATAATCAAACTTTGCACGCTTATTGTGTGCAATAATTTTTCGCGTACTTTCTTTTTTTTTTGCCATACCCTTCAACCCACTCGTTATACCTTTTTAAAGATCAGGCTAGCATTTGTGCCGCCAAAACCAAAGGAATTTGACATCGCAATATCAATTTTCTTCTCCTGCGCTTTAAGTGCTGCAAAATTTAAATCGAATCCATCATCTGGATTATCTAAATTAAGCGTGGGGGGAATAATGCCGTGAAGCATAGAAAGTATAGAAAAAACGGCTTCTATTCCCCCTGCCCCACCAAGCAAGTGTCCTGTTGCCGATTTTGTCGAAGACATCGTTAACTTATAAGCATGATCACCAAATGTTGCTTTAGCTGCATTAACTTCTGCCCGATCCCCCAGTGGTGTCGACGTACCATGTGCATTAATATAGTCAACAGATTCTGGCTTTAATTTTGCAAACTTTAAAGCATTTTTCATAGCGCGGTGTGCGCCATTACCGTCTTCAGGTGGCGCTGTGTAATGAAAAGCATCGCCAGACATACCATAACCAACAAATTCAGCATATATTTTAGCGCCGCGCTTTTTAGCATGCTCATATTCTTCAAGAACCAAAACACCAGAACCTTCACCCATGACAAACCCTTCACGGTGTTTATCCCAGGGACGAGAAGCACGTTCAGGGTTATCGTTATAGCTATGAGCAAGCGCTTTACAAGCAGAAAACCCAGCAAGGCCAAGGCGGTTTAAAGCAGCTTCTGCGCCCCCTGTTACCATAACGTCAGCCTCCCCCATCATAATAATCCGGGCAGCGTCCCCGATCGCATGCGTACTTGTCGCACAAGCCGATACACAAGAATGATTAGGCCCTTTAAAACCATATTTAATGGCAACATGGCCAGATGGCATATTACTTAAAATAGACACAATAAAGTAAGGGCTAACACGTTTAGGGCCGCGCTCATGCATTTTAACGCTGGTATCATAGATCGTTTCTAAACCACCGATACCAGATCCAATTAAAACACCTGTCCGCTCTTGTTCATATTCAGTTTTAGCTTGCCAGCCAGAATCTTGAATAGCTTGATGCGCTGCCCCCATAGCAAAATGACAAAATTTATCCATCATTTTTTGTTCTCGCTTTTCGATATAAGCGTTAGGATTAAAAAAAACAGAGTGTTCATCAATAGAATCATCTATTTTTGTTGGAACTTGACCACCAATTTGAACCGCTAAATCATCAGTATCAAAGCCTTCCAACTTTGCAATGCCCGATTGCCCTGAAATAAGGCGTTCCCATGAATTATGAACACCATTTGCAAGGGGAGACACTAAACCAAGACCGGTAACAACAACGCGTTTCAAGATAAAACCTTCTTTATAAACTTAATATATACCTTTAAAATACGTTAGTTACCTTCAGGACTCAAGTAAAAAACAGTTAGTTATTGTTGACATGCTTGCAGGAACAGCACTTTATTATTATAATAAACTTACTCATTCATTTTCAGATGTAACATGATTTCTTATGGACGCCAAAACATTGACCAACAAGATATAGATGCCGTTGTTGACATTTTGCAGGGTGATTTTTTAACGTGCGGGCCGCATGTTGCTAAGTTTGAAAACAAATTAAAAAACCTGACAAATGCATCTTATGCTTCTGCATGTTCAAATGGTACAACAGCATTACACCTTGCTTTGTGCGCACTAAATGTTGGACCTGGAGATACTATTCTTGTGCCTGCGATCACTTTCTTAGCGTCCGCTAATGCCGTGCGTTTTACAGGCGCAGATGTTGTGTTTGTTGATGTCGACCCAGATACCGCCTTAATAACCGTTCAGGCCTTAGAAGATGCGATCAAGAAAAAACCCAATGCAAATTTTAAAGCGCTTATTAACGTGCATTTTGCAGGGCAGTGCGCTGATTTACAAGCTATTTATGCGTTTGCACAAAAGTATGGTTTAAAAATTATTGAAGATGGTGCCCATGCTATTGGTACATCTTATGTTGATTCAAAGGGAAAATCGCATCCAATTGGTTCAAATACTTATTCTGATTTAACGACATTTTCTTTCCACCCTGTTAAAACCATTGCTATGGGTGAAGGCGGCGCTGTCACAACAGAAGATCCCGCACTGTATCAGCGCATAAGTGATTTAAGAACACACGGCATGATACGCGATCAAGATCGATTAAAGAATGAAAGCCATGGGCCTTGGTATTATGAAATGCAAGAACTGGGTTTTAATTATCGTGTTAGCGATATTAATTGTGCTCTGGGGGCCTCTCAACTAGAAAAACTTGACTATTTTAAACAAGACAGACTAAAAACTGTTGACTATTATGATGGTGAGCTATCAGGTTTACGCAATGTTAAAACAATGAAGCGTTTGGGTTGCGCAGAACCTGCATGGCACTTATATGTTGCCTTTCTCGATTTTGATGCTATTGGAAAATCGCGCCAACAGATTGTGCAAGAACTGCACAATAAAGGTATCGGTACCCAAATTCATTATATGCCTTTATATCAGCACCCATATTATGAAGATCTTTATGGAAAAATGACTTTACCTGGTGCTGAGGCTTATTATAAGGCATGCATCAGCTTACCCTTATTTGTTGGGCTGACAGAACAAGATAAAAAAAATGTTGTAACAGCTTTAAAACTTTATCAATAAGTAGACAGACAAAAAAACACCCAAAAATACTTTCTTGGGTGTTTTTATTATGTAATTGTTAAAAAATTAACGTGCTGACTTTACAAGTTCAGAAAGCTTACCTGCTTTTTCCAAAGATTTATTCATCATTGCACCCGCAACATCAACCAATGCACCGAGTGTTTGTGAACGTTCCAAAGCAGCAGGAATGTCTGTATCAGCAAAGGCTGCTTTTGCACCCGATAAGTTCTGAATCGTTGTGCCCACATTGTTTGAAATGAATCCCATTCTAGACTTCAAAGCACCCATTTCAGCAATTTTGGCACTGACTGTTGCTCGATCAGCCTTAAGTGCAGCGACTTCTGTAGCAGCATTTGTTGCATCCGAGATATCACCAGTTGCCGTTGGGGCTAACGCAGTACCTCCGTCGTACGTGATTATTTCAGTAGCTGCTGTTCCGACTTGCATGTCTAAAGTACCGGCACTACCGTCAAAAAATTTAACACCATTAAAGTTAGTATCGGCTATCACATTGCCTACTTGGGTTTTTAATGCTTGGTATTCCGCATCTAAGTATGTTTTAGCGGTAGCATCCAATGTCATATCGTTGTTCGCCGTTGCCGCCAGGCTTGACATTTGTTCAAACATTTCTTGTAAAGATGCCAGTGCACCCGCACCTGTTTGCACAAAAGCTTCACCTTGAACAATGTTTTTTGCAGCAGCTTGTGTTGTTTTAATATCTGCAGAAAGTGCAAACGCCACACCAGCAGGACCAGGCAAGTTTGAAGGATCTGAAATCAAGCTACCTGTTGCTAGGTTTTGTTGTTGTTTGGCAAGTTCTTTGTTATTTTTAGCAAGTGCATTACGTGCAGCAATTGCTGCTGTATTTGTATTAATACTATCTACCATATTATATTCTCACTTCCTGTGACTGTTAATGTTTAACTGATTCTGGGATTTTTTCCCCATAAGTTAGTTATAACCCGCAAAAGCTTAAGAAAAACTTAACAACTTGATTTTTTTTTATTTTATTTGTATAAATAAGGCTGAATTTTATATTAAGTTAACACCATGCACGCACTTTTATTTCCAGGGCAAGGATCCCAAACCGTTGGTATGGTTGAAAGCTTATATAAAAAGCATAAGCATGTAAAAAAACTTTTTGATACAGCAAATGAAATTTTAAATTTTAATTTATCTGATATTGTTTTTAAGGGGCCTTTAGAAAAACTAACCTTAACACAATACGCACAACCCGCTTTGGTAACAGCCAGCACGGCTATTTTAATGTGCTATTTAGAAGAACAATCAAAAGACATTTCAAAAATATGTTCATATGTTGCGGGGCATTCATTAGGTGAATACTCTGCTTTAATTGCAGCTAAAGCGCTCACTTTTGAAGATGCTATTCAATTGGTCTACGCACGTGGGTGCGCTATGCAAAGGGCTGTTCCTACCGGCAAAGGATCTATGGCCGCTATTATAGGGCTGACGATAGAAGATATTGAGGTGTGTATGCCGCCTGATGGCACCTGTGTTATAGCAAACGACAACTGTAACGGACAGGTCGTTATTAGTGGCTTAAACGAATCTATGGAATTGGTTATGGCGGCATTAAAAAATAAAGGTGCCAAACGTTGCATCCCTTTAACTGTAAGCGCCCCCTTTCATAGCCCCTTAATGCAAAAAGCTGCTGACGTTATGGAAAATGCTTTATCTAAGGTTGTGATACATGATCCTGTCATGCCTGTTGTGTCTAATATAGGGGCACAACCCATTACCACAAAAGAAGAAGTTAAAAAATGTCTTGTTGAACAAATTTGTGGACGTGTGCGTTGGCGCGAATCGATCTTAACCTTAGAATCTTTAGGTGTGGGTAATTTTATTGAAGTGGGCCCTGAAAAAGTATTAACAGGTCTTGGTAAGCGCATTATAAAAGATGCAAATCACAGCGCACTAGAGCTGAACACTTAATAATGGGTGATATTCAATATTTTAAAACGTTAGCATCAACGCACACATACGCACGTGATCAGTATAAAGCTATACAAGCTGATACGCTTATACAAGCAGGTGTGCAAACGAATGGATTTGGGCGCCGTGGCACCCCTTGGAAAAGTATCGCTGGCAATTTTCATGGCACTTTTATCTTTAAAGATGCAAATATAGCCCCTATTAAAAGTAGCGAACTCGCTTTTGTTTTCGCTGTATCTACAGGAAAATACTTAGATACATTGACTTTCAATGATTATGCCTTTAAATGGCCAAATGATCTTGTGGTTGAAGACCACACGACTGGCACTATAAAAAAATTAGGGGGCATTCTAATTGAAAATATGAGTCAGGATTTATTGCTTAGTATTGGTCTTAATATTGCACATGCCCCAAACAATGTAGAACCACACCCATCTGTATGTTTACAAGAACTGTCGCCATATGCAGCGGGCGCCTTTTGTCCTGGTGAATTGTTTGGCACACTAAAAAATGATTTAAATCACTACCAAATGATTGGGTTTGAATACTATGAAACAAAGTGGCAGAAAAAATGTGCACTTAAGGTATCAAAAAGCTAAAAAAGATCACGACGATATGCCTTTTATAAAAGCATTGAAACTTGGATATATATATTTTTGTGCGTCTTCGGTATTTTCTAAAAACCACCCACTGCCCCCTTCACAATAAAAGCAAACAGGCGTTTTCGGCTGCAAAAACATTACTTGCACTGCCTTGGTCGGTCAAAATGATGAGAAGAAAAGACAAACAGCATAATAAATTCCTATTAAGATTCTAATTTTGCTATACTATGTGAGAATTATCGTAAGGATTATAGAATGCCTGAAAACAGCCACACAACACTTGCCATTAAAATTGATGTCGATACTGCAAGGGGCACTGTTGCAGGCGTACCAACGCTTCTGTCTATTTTTAAAGAACTTGACATTGAAGCAACCTTTTTATTCTCACTCGGGCCAGACAATACGGGCCGTGCTATAAAACGTATTTTTAGACCTGGATTTTTCTCTAAAGTATCTCGTACATCTGTGTTATCGGTTTATGGTCTGCGCACACTTTTATATGGCACACTTTTAAAAGGCCCACATATCGGCAGAAAATATGGTCATATTATGCGTCTTGCAAAAGATGCAGGCCATGAAGTTGGTATTCATACCTATGATCATATTCATTGGCAAGATAATCTGCATAATATGACACAGCCACAAGTACGTGCAGAAGTCACAAAATGCTGTGAAGTCTTCCAAGATATTTTTAATATGCCTGCACAAACAATGGGTGCAGCTGGGTGGCAAGCCAATAAAGCATCCCTTGCAGCGTATGATGATGCCGGATTTTTATATGCATCAGACACACGCGGCACAACGCCTTTTTTTCCAAAGATACAACAAAAACAATTTAAAACACTTCAAATACCAACAACACTGCCAACATTAGATGAACTTGTGGGAAGGCCAGAATACCCATTTGAAGATTTACATACATATTATTTAAGCTTAATAAAGCCCAACCAATTAAATGTCCTAACAATTCATACAGAACTTGAGGGTATGCATTATTTAGATTGGTTTAAAGAACTTCTTGTTAAAGTAAAAGATGCTGACATACAGATTGTTTCCGTCAAAACAGTGGCACTAAGCGCCTTAAAACAAAAGGGCAAAGTGCCTAACTGCCAGCTTATTCAAAAAGAAATTGATGGTAGATCAGGCTTACTTGCCTGCCAAGGTGAGTAGAGTTTAGAAACTATCCTCTCTACCCATTTGACCACAGCGCGGTATTAGGGAATGAATTTCCATTGGTTTTTTATCTGGTAATGCTTTAGTATCTATTGATTCTTCAATATATCCAGCATAACATGCATATTCCTCTAAAGTGGTTCCGTCATCAAGTAATTGAAACCAAAAACCGTCTACCTCAACCCCCCTGACACATGGACCGAAAGCAATAATACTTTCTTTAAGGTTGACAGGAAAGAACTCCCATATTGCTGCATCCTGATCTAGTTTATTTTTTATGTGCATCACGAAAGCATTGGCAATAACATCACAATAGGTTTTATCAACATTAGCAAATTCAAGATCCTTCAGAATTAATTTACTCACTGTGTCTAGTATTTTGTTATTTCTATAGTTCAGCCCAGCACGCGCTTTGTTAGATAAATTATTAAACGCAATATTTTCAGAACATGTCTGCATTGTTATAACATGCATTAAATCATTTAAAAAATTACTTTGTGGCTTTGCAAACAATGATCCGGATCTTGATACGGGTGTGTTAGGGTGGCCCTCTGCATGCGGCGATTCTTCAACAAAAATTTCAGGCACCTGGTTTGGTAGCAGAAAGTCTTTAAAACTATCACTTGATAAACGGTTAAAATCAGGATTTCCTGAACTATTGGTGGTGTCAAAAGCATCAGCAGAACATAAAACACTACTTATACTAAGGGATAAAATGGGAACGATGTAACGAAGTGACATAGGAAACCTTTTGATTGTGTCGTTTACATACATAAAATATACACACACAATGCCATCAAAAACTAGTTAAAAATTTAAATAAATTAAATTTTAAATACGTTTTCAAGCTCGTGCTTCAAAACAAGACGATGATATTTGATGCTTTTGTGCTAAAACTTGCCTCAAGGGGCTGCTTAAGTGTATAAATAAATAATGTTATACCTTATATTTATCATCGATGTCAGACTTTAAAAACAGCGTATTTTTACCAAAAACATCCTTTGCCATGAAGGCAGGCCTTAGCGAAAAGGAGCCTAACTTCCTAAAGCACTGGGATACCATTAAACTATATGACCGTATTCGCGCTAAATCTAAGGGTCGAAAAAAATTTATTCTTCATTACGGCCCCCCTTACGCAAATGGCAACATTCATATAGGCCATACGTTAACTGAAACATTGAAAGATATCATTGTTAAAACGAAACAAATGCAAGGTTTTGACGCACCACTTGTTCCTGGTTGGGATTGCCATGGGCTGCCGATTGAGTGGAAAGTAGAGGAAGCCTATAAGAAAAAAGGCATTCAAAAACAAGATGTTGATCCGCTAGAGCTTATGGAAGAATGTCGTAAATTTGCAAACAAATGGATCCCTATACAAAAAGAAGAATTTAAACGCCTGGGTATTATAGCTGACTGGGAAAATCCGTATATCACGATGGATTTTAAAACTGAAGCGCGTATTGTGCGTGAAATATCCAAATTCTTAATGAACGGATCTTTATACCGTGGACTAAAACCAGTGCCATGGTCAGTTGTTGAACAAACGGCCCTTGCAGATGCTGAAATTGAATATCAAGACCGTGTAAGCGATTCTATTCATGTAACGTTCCCCGTTTTAAAAACAGATCAAGAAAGTTTAAAAGATGCGCATGCTGTTATTTGGACAACAACACCTTGGACACTGCCTGGTAACCGTGCCATTGCCTACGGCGAAGACTTTACCTACGCGCTATTTGTGCACAACGGCAAAAAATTAATTATTGCAGAAGACTTATTAGAAAATTTTGCAAAAGTATTAGAAATAGATGCACCCGAAGTGTTAGCAACTTTTAAAGGCACGACTTTAAAAAATACAATTTGCGCGCACCCGCTAAGGGCTAAGGGATATGATTTTGACGTACCTTTAATTAGCGCTGAACATGTCACAACGGAATCTGGAACAGGCCTTGTGCATACAGCACCTGGACATGGACAGGAAGATTTTATAGCAGCAAAAATGCACAATATTAAAGTACCTGAAACAGTATCTTCAGATGGTCTTTACTTGAAAAATGTCCCCATGTTTGCAGGCATTCATGTATTTAAGGCGAACCCAATTGTCATGGAAGCCCTAGAAGCTGAAGGAACACTGTTAAATGCATCCAAACTAAAACATAGCTATCCGCATTCATGGCGTTCTAAAGCACCCTTAATTTACCGTGCTACAGCACAGTGGTTCATATCCATAGAACATAACAACCTGCGCGAAAAAGCCCTAAGCGAAATTGATCGCGTAAATTGGGTACCTGAACGTAATAAAAAACGCATAAAATCTATGGTGGCATCCCGCCCTGACTGGTGTTTATCACGCCAACGTGTTTGGGGCACACCTATCAGCATTTTTGTTAACAAAACTACTGGTGAGCCACTTCGTGATCAAGAAGTTCAAAACCGCATTATTGACATTATTGCCTCACAGGGTGTAGAAGCGTGGATCAAACGTCCCTCTTCAGATTTTTTAGGTCAAAAATACGACAGCCAAGATTATGAAAAAGTAAAAGATATTGCTGATGTTTGGTTTGATAGTGGCTGTAGCCATGCCTATGTTTTACAAGATAGAGAAGAACTATCATGGCCAGCTGACCTGTACTTAGAAGGTTCAGACCAGCATCGTGGTTGGTTCCAATCTTCATTATTAGAGTCCTGCAGCACAATGGGACAAGCACCATACAACACGGTCGTTACACATGGCTTTACCCTAGATGAAAAAGGCTATAAAATGTCTAAATCATCAGGAAATGTTATTGTGCCACAAAAAATTATTGATCGCATAGGGGCTGACGTGTTGCGCCTTTGGGTAATCAATACAGATTACACTGAAGATCAACGCATTGGACAAGATATTTTAAAACAACAAGAAGATATTTATCGTCGTTTTAGAAATACATTACGTTATCTTTTAGGCGCGCTTCATGGCTATTCAGATACTGAAAAAGTTAGCTATGCAGATATGCCATCTTTAGAAAAATGGGTTTTGCATCGCTTATCTGAATTAAATGATTTGCATACAAAGTGCACAGATAGTTACGATCTAAGTGCATTTTATGCAGCATTACATTCATTTTGTGCTCAAGATTTATCTGCATTTTATTTTGATATTCGAAAAGACGTTTTATACTGCAATCATAAAGATGATGTCGTGCGTCAATCAACACGCACTGTCATGGACACCGTTTTAAATGCACTTATGCGCTGGATTGCCCCTGTACTTAGTTTTACAGCAGAAGAAGCATGGTGGAGCTATACGATAAGCCAAGACTCATCTATTCATGAACAAGCGTTCCTATCTATTCCTGAAAACTGGAAAGATACAAAACTAGGAGAGCATTGGAAAACGATTCGCCACTTCAGAAAAGCTATAACTGGCGCCCTGGAAGTTGAACGTAATGCCAAAACAATAGGTTCAAGCCTGCAAGCCCACGCCATTATTTATGTAACGTCTGAAATTTCTAAAACGTTAAAATCGCTGGATTTATGTGAGCTATCTATTGTATCGCAAGCAACCTTAATGATTGCAGCACCACCTGCAGAAGCCCTAACATTAAATGATGTTGAGGGTATTGGCGTTGTTGTTGATATGGCAAAAGGTGAAAAATGTGATCGCTGCTGGAAAATAGCACCTGAAGTTGGACAAAACGATCGCACAATACCAAGTGTTTGCCACCGATGTGAGGACGTTTTAGCTAAACATATATAAAAAGCTCCCCCTTCACTGGGGGGAAAAGATGTTTGATTCCCGGTATCAGTATTTTCTACTGTATGCCCACATAAAAAACAAATATAGAAACACCTTAAAAGATTCATTATGGATAACAAGTCTTTAATCACAGTGGCGCCAGAAATCTGCCAACAGAAATAGTTCTTAAAATAATTTTAATATATCTTTTGACACTGTTAATACGACTTCGACCAAAATCAAAATAATAATAATCCATTCTAAAAAAGAAGAATGAGAATGGTTAAGCTCTGTTGATAAAAAGTTATGCAACTCGTGTACTATATCCAGCCGTTTATTTAAAATTTCTAGCCGATTGTCTAAGTCCATGTATTTTGCCGACATTAAATAAAAGGATTCGTAGTTAGGGCGTCGCCAAAAAAAATCAGGGGTGTCTAATAAATCGCAATCCAGATTAATATTGTTACGTTCTTGAAATAACGTGCCGATTAATTGGGATAAATTTCGTCTTGAAAGCGTTGTCTTACCATGCTTTTTAATCTGCTCTGGTAAAAAACGTGTCTCGTTAATGGTTTTAAGAACCGATTGTTCGAATGTTTTAAGTTTTACTGATTGCGCTAATCCATGTGAAAACGAAAAACGAATATCAACATCTTGGGATTCCAATTCAATTAAATCATCTTTATAGTGAATTTGTGTGTTTTTTCCATATTTTACCTTGCATTGATCTTTAACGGATACACTTAATATATCTTTTGAAACATCAGTACAAAGGGCTAACGTTTTTTCTTCTATTGTTTTATTACTGTTCCAAATAACATAACAACCATAGGCAAAAACAAACACATCGCTTTGGCTACCAAAATCAATATGTACAACATCTTCATATTGCTGGAAATCTATTTTTTTGTTATTTAAATTGGTTATTAAGGAATCTAAATTATAAGATGCTGCAGAGCAGTGTGATGAAATAAACATAAAACAATAAGTTGCTGAACTATTTTACAGTGTATATGGAATATGTGTTAAGTGCAAATCAATGCAGGAAAAATATTGTTTTATCACAAAATAAGGAGCCAATAAATGGCCCCCTATTTTACAGTTTTAAACGAGAAAAGATTTATTTTTCTTCTGTTTTGGCTGTTGTTTTTTTTGCCGCAGGCTCTGCCTTTTTAGCAGGCGCTTTTTTTGCTTTTGGTTCAACAGTTTTTTCAGCTTTTGCTTTATTCATTGCAGCACCTAAAATATCACCAAGGCTTGCACCACTATCAGAAGATCCGTATTCGCTTAATGCTTTCTTTTCTTCTTCAATTTCACGTGCCTTAATAGATAGCGTCATCTTACGTGCAGCTTTATCAACAGTCATAATTTTTGCATCGATTTTTTCATCTTTTGCAAAACGGTCTGTACGTTGGTATTCACGATCACGGGATAAATCGATTTTTTTAATGTATCCAGGTATTCCGCCTGCAGAAACAACTTCCATGCCCCTATCGTCAATCGTTGTTATTGTAACCGTTACAGTTTCACCCTTTTTAATTTCAGCCATACCTTCAGCTAAAGGATCACCTGTAAGTTGCTTGATACCTAACGAGATGCGTTCTTTTGTTGCATCTACATCCAAAACCTTAACGTCTACCATTTGACCTTTTGTGAAAGATGACAGAACTTTATCAGGGTTTTCTTCCCATGTGATATCACTCATGTGGACCATACCGTCAAGGTCTTCCATCACGCCAACAAACAAACCAAATTCAGTAATGTTTTTAATTTCACCGCTTAGCTTTGCACCCACTGGGTATTTATCTGTGAAAGAATTCCAAGGGTTATCAGTTGTTTGTTTTAGCCCAAGGCTGATACGACGTTTGTCTGAATCAACATCCAAAATAACAACGTCAACTTCATCTCCAACTGTTAATATCTTTGATGGATGAATATTTTTCTTTGTCCAGCTCATCTCTGTAACGTAGATCAAACCTTCAATACCATCAGTCATTTCAACGAAAGCACCGTAATCAGCAACACTTGTCACTTTTCCGTTAATGCGTTGTCCAACTTCAAATTGACCTTTGATTTCTGTCCATGGATCAGCAAGAAGCTGTTTCATGCCAAGAGAAATACGCTGTGTTTCTTTATTGAAACGAATAACTTGCACTTTAATTTCTTGTCCAACACTTAGGATATCAGATGGATGGTTAATACGCTTCCATGAAATGTCTGTTACATGTAGAAGTCCGTCAACACCACCTAGGTCTACGAAAGCACCGTAATCTGTAATGTTTTTCACAACTCCGTCTAGCACTTGACCATCTGATAATTTTGAAACAAGCTCTGTACGTTGTTCTGCGCGTGATTCTTCAAGCACTGAACGACGTGACACAACGATATTACTGCGTTGCTTGTCCATTTTTAAAATTTTAAATGGCTGTTCAATGTTTAGAAGTGGTGTAATATCTTTAATTGGACGAATATCTACTTGGCTTCCAGGTAGGAAGGCTACAACGCCAGATAAATCTACAGCAAATCCGCCTTTAACGCGACCGAAAATAACACCGTTTACAAGAATTTCATCTGTATGTGCTTTTTCCATGTTCATCCAAGCAGCTTCACGGCGCGCTTTTTCTAATGATAAACAAGCTTCTCCATTTTTATCTTCTAGACGTTCAACGTAAACATCCAAAATGTCACCAACACGTGGTTCTTGTGCTTGTCCGCGTGTGCTAAATTCTTTTAAGGGTACGCGTCCTTCAGACTTTAGTCCGACATCAATAATGGCAAAATCGTTACGAATACCAACAATCATTCCTTTGGCGACTGTTCCTTCTAAACTTTTGCGTGATCCCAAAGATTCTTCTAAAAGGTCTGCGAAATTTTCTGTTGTTTCTACAGCTGTGTTCACTGTCATATAGCTTCCTGATTCATATTTTTTATGCCCGGGAATCATAGCCGGGTCTACAGTTATACTAAAGCAACCTATTGAACATAAGTTACAGTGCTATTGTATATGAATAACAGTTAATAATCAAAGAAAAATAGCAATCAATATGTGTCTCTACCCAATAGGCCATCAAATTCACCATCACACGCTAAGAGCAGTCCTTAGCAAACACCCAGTAAACTATTTTCAGTCTTACCAGTTACGCGCACCTTAATAACTGAACCTACTTCTGGTGTTTTATCTGTGGCGACCATAATAGGGGCAAAATGATCAGTTTTGCCAGTAACCATGCCGTTTTCAATGGATTCAATCAGCACATTTTGCCCTGTTCCCGTTTGTTTGCTAAAATACTGGTTTAGCATCTTTTTACCCGTTTCTCGCAAAACGGCAGCGCGGCGTTTAATAATACTTTTTTCCACTTGTGGCATGCGTGCAGCAGGCGTTCCAGGTCTTATAGAATAGGGAAAAATATGCAAATAGGTTAACCCAGCTTCTTCAATAAACTTTTGTGTGTTTTCAAACATCGCATCCGTTTCAGTTGGAAATCCTGCAATAATATCGGCACCAAAAACAACATCAGGGCGTAAACTGCGGGCTTTTTCACAAAACCGCAACCCATCATCGCGTAAGTGCCGGCGTTTCATGCGCTTTAAAACCATATCATCACCCGCTTGAAGCGACATATGAAGGTGCGGCATCACACGTGGTTCCTCACCAATCAACCGCCATAAATCAGGGTCCATTTCAACTGAATCTACAGATGACAGCCGCAAGCGTTCTAAGCCTGGAACCTTATCTAAAAGATCAGATAATGTAGCCCCTAAAGTCGGCTGATGCTCAAAATCTTTTCCGTAATCGGTAATATCAACACCTGTAATAACAACTTCTCTATATCCTAAATCAACCAGGTTTTGTGTTTGGGTTACAATATCAGCAAGTGGCACGCTGCGGGAATTGCCCCGGCCGTAAGGAATGGTACAAAAAGTACAACGGTGATTACAACCATTTTGAATTTGCACAAAAGCGCGTGCTTTTCCTTCAAAGCCAGAAACCAAGTGCCCAGCCGTTTCTTGGATTGACATAATATCATTGACCAAAATACGCGGCGCGTCTGGATCTTGATATGTTTCTAATTTTAATTTGTCATCATTACCAATAACGCGGTCCACCTCTTTCATGGCGGCGAATTGATCTGGATTAATCTGTGCTCCACAACCTGTAACTAAAATTTTTGCATCCGGATGATCACGACGCAATTTTCTGATAGACTGGCGTGCTTGTCGTTCAGCCTCTGCCGTTACAGCACACGTGTTAACAATAATGGTATTATCCAGCCCAGCCTTATGGCTTAAGTCCTTCATGACCTCGGACTCATAAATATTTAAACGGCATCCAAATGTGACAACTTTATTATTCATTACTTAAAATTTTACAACTCATTTGTGTAGTATACACTTTAATCTTACTTATTTCACCTAAAATAGGCACGCTTTGTCTTGGGTATAAAACAACATATATTTTCAATATTATGGAACAAAAAATAAGTGCAAGTTAACGTTTTAAAAATGCGATCGTTTCGCGAATAATTTGCTCTGATAAATCGATTAAAAGTCGGTCCCTAACAGATGATTTTGCAGTCTCGCTAGAAAACTCATCAGCGGCTTCTAGGTTGTAAGAAGATACAGAATCTATACTGATCGTCTTTGATTTTGTGATTGAATTTTCGCTAATGGCAGGTGATATTGCCATGTCAACAGCGATGCGTCCTTGGTTTCTAACTGTATCTCCTGCGGTGTTAATACCAATAGAGGCGAAATTTTCAGAAATATTTATGGACAACACCATATTATGCTGTAATAGCGGTTCTATAATATGTTTTTTTTGCTCTAATATATTTTTTAGTTTAAAAACACTATAGCTTTCCCCCGATGATAGTTTGATCTTTATTTGTAATTTTGACTGTTTACATTGATCTTTTGAAGACGAACTTTGGTCACTTTTATAAAGCGGCGTCAAAGAACACGATGAAAGCAAAAATAAAACAAATAATAGCTTGAATTTATGAAGAAGCATTTTGAAGACGTTCATCCTTAATAATCATTAATTGAGCCCGCTTTTGTGCAATGACACAACCACCAACTGAATGTTTCTTAAATCTATTCTCCTGAAGTTGGTGGAAAATATCAAGCATTTTTTCATATGGGGCACAATATGCTTTGCCGCTTACCTGCTGTAAAGTACGTGCAATTATTTTAGTTGCAATACATTCGTGCAGCTGTAATAAAGACACAATAGAAATAGAGATTGTATCATCTGTAAGCATAACCACATCGTTCCATGCGTCTTCTATGGTCTGGTCTATAAAATCATTCACACTTTGTAAACGATTTAGTGATTGTGGAAACTGTTTCATTGATAATCCCTGTTCATTCATATTTTGTAATAAAGTACGCCACTGTACACGTTCAAACTTTAAATCTTTGTTACTAGGATCATTAATATATTTTTGTGGCAAAGTTTGTAAATATTCTTTTAATATCCCTGGTTGTGTTGATAGCAAAGGGCGCCCAATCGTAACATTATTCCAAACTGATAATTGTTTCATAACGGAAAGCCCCTCAAGACCAGAACCTTTAGATAGCCGCATTAAAAATGTTTCAAGTTGGTCTGCTTCATGATGAGCAGTACAGATAGTTTTTATATTATGTTGATGGCAAAAATTTGTGAGCAAATCATAACGCGCTTCACGCGCCTTTTTTTGAATACCTGTTGTAATAGAAGAATGGTTCCAAGTTAAAATATGATGTTTAATGCCACGCTCTTCTATCCACTTTTTAACTGTTTGTGCTTCTTGTAATGAATTTTCACGTAATCTGTGATCAACCGTTAAGGCTATAAGT
This sequence comes from Alphaproteobacteria bacterium CG_4_10_14_0_8_um_filter_37_21, assembly GCA_002791835.1. Taxonomy (GTDB): domain Bacteria; phylum Pseudomonadota; class Alphaproteobacteria; order Paracaedibacterales; family UBA11393; genus UBA11393. The sequence goes on from PFNE01000006.1 coordinate 56,270, forward strand.
GTGCAGTGATTTTTTTGTGCCCACGTATGCATCAACAAACATAATGCCATGCTATCTGACCCGCCAGATACAGCAACAGCAATTGTTTGATGTTGATCTGAACTGACCAGCTTTCTGCAAAAAGCGTCTATTGTTTCTTCTAAAGGTGCAAAATGATTATTCATTATAGAAATGATGCGTGCCAAACTGTCTATATTTAAATCTACTGAATTTTCTAATTAAAGGTCAATAGAAAATAAATCAAATTATTTAAATAAAGTTTTATTATTAATGTAAATAAAATTAACTATAAATTTTAATGTATTATTCATATCAAGTCCTGAACGATAAGAACAGATTGTAAGAAAAAATTTATCGGGCAGGCATATTAAAGTGCCAATATGACAGCTCACCCTTCTATTTTCTCATTTTTTATATATCTGTCTTAAAAATAGGGCAGACCTTAAAATTTAAAAAAAGATGGGTTTCTTTAGATGTTTACTTTGATCGGTTGCAGCAGAACCACTGAAATACCCGTTGCTGCAAATGCTTTGTTTTATTTTAGGGCGTTAAGAAAGGTCTGACTGTCATTTTGAATCATATTCTTTTGCTCTTGCTTAAAGCGATCATAAGTTTTATACATCATCCCAATGCGGTTATTTTTTTCTAATTTTTCACGGTTACGTGACAAAAAATCCCAGTATAAGTAATTGAAAGGACAGGCTTTTGGTCCATTTTTTGTGCGGATACTATAGTGGCAATTTTTACAATAATTAGACATTTTATTAATATAGTTTCCTCCTGATGCATAAGGTTTACTTCCCAAAAACCCACCATCTGCAAATAGAATCATGCCGGTTACATTGGGTAGTTCAACCCATTCAAAGGCATCAGCATAGACTATTAAAAACCATTCATTCACATACTTTGGGTCTATCCCTGCAATTAATGCAAAATTTCCAAGGACCATGAGACGTTGAATATGATGTGCGTAAGCATTTTTTCTTGTCTCATCTACACATTGATGTAGGCAGTTCATTTTTGTGATGCCATCCCAATAAAAGCCGGGCAAATTTCTTGTGGCGTTTAAAAAATTACTCTCTTTATAGTGTGGCATTTTTAACCAATAAATACCCCTTATGTATTCGCGCCACCCTAGAATTTGGCGAATAAATCCTTCAACAGCATTTAAAGGTGCACGATGTGCATGATAAGCACTCTCTGCTGCTTTAATACATTCCATAGGCAATAAAAGACCGCAATTCAGATAAAAGCTCAGGTGGGAATGATACATCCATGGCTCCCCCTGTATCATGGCATCTTGGTAATCACCAAAGTGTTTTAAACGATCTGTTATAAAAAGCGCCAAGCAATCCAAAGCCTGTTCCCTTGTAACGGCAAAATAAAAAGGGATTATATCGCCAAAATTATTTTTAAAAAAATGTTGTGTATCTTTTATAGCTTCTAAGGTGATCGTATCATTTTGTGCAGAATATGGTTTGGGGATATCAACATTATTCGTTGGAAATTTTCGATTTTCTTTATCATAGTTCCACGTGCCAGTAACTGGTTTTCCCCCATCCAATAAAATTGCATGTTTTGTTCGCATTTCTCTGTAAAAGAACTCCATACGCAATTGTTTTTTATTTTTTGTCCATGCTTTAAAGTCTTTTATTGTTGATAAAAATCTTCCGTCTTCCTTAATTTCTATAGGTATGTTGAATACACCCCCATAGCCCATTATTTCCTGTTGCAAGCTATACGCAGATGGTTCTGTTACGATTATTTTCCCTATATTATGATCCTGTATTATTTTTGACACCCGATCCCTATAAGGTATCGCCATATTATGTTCGGATATTTTATCATAAATTATGTTATAACCCTTTTTCTTTAATCCCTCAGCAAAATGCCGCATTGCAGAAATTAAAAAAGCTATTTTCTTTTTATGATGCTTAACCTGAAGCATAGTTGGGGTTGCCTCAGACATAAAAATAAAATCTTCTTTTTTATCCACATCTTCAAGGCTAGATATTGACAATGAAAGATTGTCTTCAAAAATAATCCGTAAAGTTTTCATTATAAGCCTGCTTTTAAAGATTGAAAGGCAGATAACGCATCTACACGCGACTGTTTGAGGTCAACAATAGGATTGGGGTAAGTTGACCCAAGCTGAACACGTGCAAGCTTTAATATGTTATCTGGCGCTTCCCAAGGGTTAAATAGATATTTATTTGGCAGGTCACAGAGCTCAGGAATGTATTTTCTGATGTACTCTCCCTCTGGATCAAATTTTTGTCCCTGTGTTACTGGATTAAAAATTCTAAAATAAGGGGCTGCATCAGCACCACAGCCAGCAATCCACTGCCAACTAGCACTATTATTAGCAAGATCGGCATCCACTAATGTGTCCCAAAACCATCGTTCGCCGTGGCGCCAATGCAATCTTAGATTTTTCACTAGGAATGAACCAACAATCATGCGAACACGGTTGTGCATATATCCTGTTTGCCATAGTTCACGCATGCCTGCATCCACCATAGGTATACCCGTGATCCCCTGTTGCCATTTTTTTAATAATTCAGAACTATCCCGCCAGGGGAAATTGTCAAACTTTTTTTGTAAATTTACTTTTGGTAAATCTGGGTTGATATACAATTGGCTGTAGGAAAATTCGCGCCAAGCAAGCTCGCTTCTGAAATGATCTGTATGTATAGTACTTTCCAGTGTGGACAGTTCATCCCATATTTGATTTGGAGAGATGTGACCAAAATGCAGGTAGGGTGAAAGTCTAGAAACGTTTTCTTTTGCCGGGAAATTACGGCCTTCTTTGTAACCCTCAAGACCCTTGTCTAGAAAATCTATAAAACATTTTTGCGCACCTTGTTCACTGATATCCCAATGTGGCTCCAGCATTTTGTCCCAATCAATACCCGGCAATAACTGTAAATTTTCTAGGGTACAGCTGCTGACATTATCTTTTACATACGCTGCTGTATGGATTTTTTGAATTGCAGGACGCGGCGTCGCGCTGCCAAGGCACCCCTTTTTGTAAAAGGGGGTGAAAACTTTATAAGGTTCACCATTGTCTTTTTTAATGGTCCAGGGCTCCCACAACAGCGATGCATTGTAACTGTTAACGTCAACACCATGTTCTTTAAAATACTCTTTAATTTTAGTGTCGCGCTTTATCATCCACGGTTCATAACATCGGTTCCAGTGAATAGCCTGAACTGAAAAGTGTTCCGCAATTTTTTTTAAAATCGCCATAGGATCCCCAGAGTAAAAGGACAAGTTCCCCTCCAAAGATTGTTCAAGTGACTTTAATCCATGGTGAAGCCACCATTTACTTGCAGAACCCATAGCGTAATCATCCGCATTATGCGTATCTTTAATATAAATAGGTAACACAGTTCCCTTATCGATGGCTGCTTTTAGCGCAGGGTTGTCTGACAGACGTAAATCATAGCGAAACCAGTGAATAATAATATTCTTTTTCATATAGGAAGCTCTCTTTGATAGGGTGACATTTTTATTTTTGAGGGAACGTTTCGTTTTGGTAAGGCTTTTCTACTTGCATGCTTGATGACAATATTTTTAGATATAGCTTTATGTTGTTTATGTTTGCGGATTTCATATATTTTACCACTAGCTTTTTGTCTTGCTTCCTTCTCATTAACGATCGGCAATGGATACCCTCCCATAAGGTTTTTAGCCATCCAGGGCGTATGAATTAAACTTGTTGGAACGTTTTTTAGTTCGGGTATCCATTTTTTTATAAATTTGCCCTCGGGGTCATGATCTAACCCTTGTTTAATTGGATTATATATACGAATACTGTTAATCCCTGTAGTGCCAGATTGCATCTGTATTTGTGCATAATGAATACCGGGCTCATAATCAGTAAAAAGGCGCGCTAGGTAATGTGCAGGTCGCCGCCAATGAAGCCATAAATGATAACTAGCAAAGCTAATTAACATGGCCCGCATACGAAAATTTATCCAACCAGTATGAATAAGACTGCGCATGCAGGCATCGATCATGGGATAGCCTGTTTTTCCATTTTGCCAAGCCGTAAAATAAGATTCATTAAAGTCTTTTTCGCGCAGCCCGTTATATGCTGGATGCATATTATTGAATTCAATATCTGGTTCATCTTCGAATTTTTGTATAAAATGACAATGCCAACGTAACCGGCTTGAAAAAGAGCGTAGCGCGCTTGCCCACTTATTCCTTTTATGTTCAGGTAATGCATTCAATTCTTTTTTTCGTCTTTCAACTGCTTGAAAAATTTCTTTCAATGACAGTGTACCAAAAGTGATATGGGGAGAGAGCCTAGAACATGCATCAAACGCTGTAAGGGGGGATGACATTTCAGCTGCATAGTTTTTTCCACGATCACCTAAAAAACTATTAAGCAGGTTTAGTGCTTCTTCTCTGCCCCCTACAATAGTGGATGTACAAATATCCTTGTGTAGTTTTAAATCTGCAGCAGATGGTATTTTATCGGGCAGCTCATGAAGACTGGAAATTTTGTTGGGGCACTCCACAACAGGCAATGACATTGTTTTATACCAATTTTTCCCCCAGTCATTTCGGTCATGTTTCCCCCGAATAACCCCATTTTGCTGTTTTTCTACCCAGGCTATATTGTTTTCCTGCACCCACCTTTTAAAGTTTTTATCGCGTTCAAATGTCCACATATTCCCTGTTTCTTGGTGAGAAAAGATAGCTTTTATTTTATGGTTTTCATGCAAATTCTTAAAGACATCAATCGTATTACCTACTTTTATTGTAAGGGACGCACCAAGTTTCTGTAGTGAATGATTTAAAGAAACTAAACAATTTAATAAAAAATTATAGTGCCTTAGGCTGCAATCTGGCTGGGCCCAAAATTCTGGCTCTATAATATATAAGGGTAATAATTTCTTCCCTAATTTGATTGCTTCGTACAAAGGGGCGTGATCTTCGATACGCAAATCTTTTTTAAACCAAACAACTTGCATAAAACAATTCTCCTTTATACATGAATGTAACTGATTATGAGCATGATAAAAATACTTTTTATGCAGGAATTTCTGAACCATCCCAGGCAAAGCATTTACCGCTATCTTTCATCTCCAGATTCATTAAAACATCTTTTAAGTATTGTGCAGCATCTGCCGGTTCAAAAATGCTATGCTGAATACCCTTTTGAAACGGTTTGGATAGATGACTGTCCACACTACCTGGATGTAACCCTACAATAACTGCCTCTTTATTGCGTCGATTTATTTCAATCGACAAGTTTTTAATCAACATATTTAATGCAGTTTTAGACATGCGGTAAGCATACCAACCACCAAGTTGATTGTCCTGAATACTGCCAACGCGCGCAGAAAGAACGGCTCTATGATATTTCCTGGAGTAACTTATGCAAACCGTTTGTATCCCATTAAATCCAGTATTAATCGTTGAAAAAGTGTCGTTAGT
>PFNE01000050.1 GCA_002791835.1 Alphaproteobacteria bacterium CG_4_10_14_0_8_um_filter_37_21
TTGATGCTAAAAGCAGCCTAATGTTTAATAAACTATCTCTTAATTTTGCTGCTTTCCTGTCCGAACAACCAGGACCACCTCAGTTATAATTTCTTGGTACTTTCCAGCTGTGGCGCATGCTTTAGAAAAACCTGGTGATATGTACATGTCCCTTTTGCAAATGTGTGTTATGCCACTTTTAATGGTGTCTATGATTAACGCTATCTCGCACGTTGTTAGTGCAAGATCTCGTGAAAACACAACAGTACGTTTTTTATGTCAATATTTGAGCATGACACTTGTTCTTGTACTTCTCAGTATTTTATTAGCAGAAATTTTTAGAACAGGTTACCCAATTTCAGATAATGCTGAATTTTTACGTTTAGGTAGCTCTGGGGAAAATGTGCACACCTTATTGGTTAGTGTTGATGACCAGCTAGATCGCACGCAAAGCTTAATAGACTTAATACGATCTATTTTTACAAGTAATATTTTTGACTCTCTTCAAGGTGCGCTTATCTTACAAGTTATTTTATTTTCAGCCCTAGTGGGTAGTGCTGCAGGATTTTTAAATGGTCGACAAAAAGAATCATTTAGTACTTTTATTGCCTCTTGCAACACTATTTTCAAGATGCTTATTGGGTGGATAACTAACTTTCTGCCAATTGGTATTATTTGTATGTTTTCAATTAAATTTTTGAATTTTTCATCTGTTGTTTTTGAAATATTTTTCTCATCTATTTTGTGCTTAATTTCTTCTATTTTCGTAATTGTGCTGGTTTTAAACATATTTATTGCACAAAGACTGCAAATAAAATATTTTTCTATATTTTCTAAAATGCGTAATGTCATGACGATCTCTGCAAGTACAGGCAGCCCTATTGCAACGATGCCAACGTACATGAAAGCCTTAGTGAAAGAGTTTGAATTTAACCAAAATAAAGTAGACTTATATATACCATTAAGTATCGCACTATTTCGTTCCGGTAATGTGTTTTATTTTGGATATGTTTCTGTTTTGATAGCGCAAATTTTTGCAATACCTTTGGGTTTTTATGACTATATCAACCTTATGATTCTCGTTTGTTTTGCAGGATTTGCATCTGTTTCATCTGGTATTATAAATGTTGGGCTTCTTGCTATGATTTTATCGCCCATTAGTGTGCCATCTAGTCTTGCTATTACGCTATTTATGGCCCTTGATCCTATTATTGATCCATTCAGAGCTGCTTTTACAATGTACATGCATTTATTTTGTGCAGCATTTTCACTTGCAGATAAAAAGAATAAGATAGAAAAAGTCGTTTAAAATTCTATCATTAGTCGTAAGCTTTTTATATGTTATGGTGAAATCTTTTATAGTTAGTTGATTTTCTTATATGTCATATATGCGCTATGACGTCCTTCTCGGGCACCTTTTTCTTCATATCGTGTTTTTGGCCATTGTGCTTCGGGTGGGCGTGCATAAATATCGGACCGTTCTTGTGTAAACAATGCATCAGATGCATTCAGGTGCTCTAAAATCCACTCTCGGTAGGTTACATGGTCTGTTGCGATATACCAATGTCCACCTGGTTTTAAGAGTTCATGGATGCGTTTAATGTTATCTTTTTGAATAAAGCGCCTGTTATGGTGGCGTTTTTTGGGCCATGGATCGGCAAATAATAGGTACGCGCGGTCAAATACTTCTTTTTTTGGGGCTTTATCAAGCAATAGATGAACATCGTCATCCCAAATGCTAATATTGTTAATGTTATATTCTTCAATTAATTTTAATAATGATGCTATGCCGTTAATAAATGGCTCAGCTCCAATAAAGTGTGTGTTCGGGTTTTGTAGGGCTTGAAATGCTAAGTGTTCGCCGCCACCAAAACCAATTTCCAGAACAAGTTTGTTCTGAGTGTCCCAGTTAAATGAATCTGGATTAAACCTAATCGATGGTAATAAGTTGTCGTACAACTCTTGTGTTTGTTCTTTTAAAGGACGGGCCTTTCTTCTGCCAAAAACTTTAGGGTGATGGTTTTCAGTTTGTAGGTGCGTCATAAAGGGTAGGGGCTATCTATTTAGGGAGTGACGGTTAAATTTTTCTTGACGCTTCTCACGATGCTTTGCTTTTTTCTTTTCTTTAAAAACAGCGCTGTAGCGATCAAAAATATCTTTTGCGTATTTTGCTTCTTCTGCAGTTACAACTGTTGTTGGTTCTCCATCTAAATCAATGCGATTGGCATCCAAAACGCACTCTTTAAGATAAAAACGATTGTGTGTATATGTTGTTAATGCTTTTCGGATGGATGATTTTGAGGGTAAATTTTCTTGATCGACAGCGTTTAATAAATGATCAAAAATATCATTAGTGATACTAATTTTTAGTGGTTTTTGGGCTCTTGGGGCAAAGCATTTTGGAAAAGTTTCATATAACCATGTTAAAGCTTTTTGTACAGATTCACGCTTATAGTAAGGTTGTTCCACATCCTGTTTTGACGTTGTTTCTTCATTCTGGGTTTTTTCTGTCGCATGAGCTGTTGTTTTTAGCTCTTGCAGTTTTTTAATATAATCAGGTACTGATCGTAACCCTAAAGTTTTTCTTTTCGTTTGATCATCTGTCATACTGTAACATTCATAAAGTTTATTTAATTCAATGGCTTATTATTAAATCTTTTAATGTATATGTCAATATTTTTATGACTAATATAAAGCGTGTTTTTTAGTGTTGTTTTTTTAATTCAATTAATGAATATTTTCGGTTCTTTGTATAGGTGGTGACTTCTAATCGCTTGTTAAAAAACACTCCAGGTAATGTGGTTTTATATTACCACATTTTTTATCTTGAACTTCAAACACTAATGGCGTATAAATAATATATACATAAGTCAAAGGAAGCTTAAAATGCAAACCAAGTCTATTCGTTCAGAAGACGTTAAAAGAAAGTGGATTTTAATTGACGCGCAAGATATCGTTTTAGGACGATTAGCTGTCGTTGTAGCGACACATCTGCGTGGAAAAAACAAACCATTTTACACACCACATGTTGATTGTGGTGACCATGTTGTTGTTATCAATGCTGAAAAGATTCATCTTACTGGTAAAAAATTAACAGATAAGATTTTTTTCTGGCACACAGGTTATGCTGGTGGAATCAAACAGCGTACAATGAAAGAAATTTTAACCGGCAAGCATCCAGAGCGTGTTGTTGAAAAAGCAATTGAACGTATGATACCACGTGGCCCCCTAGGGCGCGAAGTTTTGAAGAAACTACGTGTATATCCTGGATCAGATCACCCACATACAGCGCAAAACCCAGAAGTTTTAGATGTTGCTGCTCTTAACTCTAAAAATGCGAAAAGAGGTTAATTATGGAAAATAAAATTGGTTTAGATAACTTAAAATCTGCAGTAACAGACACTAAAGTAGCTGATGTTGCTAAAGGGGCAGTTGCTGTTCAACAAATAGAAGCTGAAAAGCGCGAACAAAAGCTTGATGAAAAAGGTAGAGCTTATGCAACAGGTAAAAGAAAATCGTCTATTGCCCGTGTTTGGATTAAACCTGGTTCTGGTAAAATGCTTGTTAACACACGTGAGGGAAATAAATATTTCGCACGTCCAGTTTTTCAAATGCTTTTACAACAACCCTTTGATATAACTGATCGCAAAAATCAATATGATATTGTGTGCACAGTTAAAGGTGGTGGTCTTTCAGGTCAAGCTGGAGCCGTTCGTCATGGAATAAGTAAGGCACTTGTTGCTTTTGAACCTGATTTACACAGGTCGTTAAAGCAAGGTGGTTTCTTAACTCGTGATGCCCGTGAAGTTGAGCGTAAAAAATACGGTCAACCAAAAGCACGTAAGCGTTTCCAGTTCTCAAAACGTTAATTTTTATAATATTTTTAAATTATCAGGAGGGCTTTTTGTCCTCCTTTTTTTATAGCTCTCCTATCGTTGGCTGTTTTTCTGTTTTAAGTAGACTATGGGTTATTGTTGTGTGCATATTTTGCATGGATGCAGGGGTATCAATACCTTTTTTTCATATTCATCCTTGCTCTAAAAGTTTGCTTGCTGCTAAAGGCGTAAGATACGTTTAGAAAATTTTTTGTTGATGTTTTATGATGACATTAATCAAGAGATGTATCTTATAATTTAATATGCAAAAAAATCAAGGTTTTTCGGTATCAGTATATATAATGAATTGTTGACTATGCCTTTTTATGTATAGATGTGAGTGGATAGAAAAAATATAAATCATTTCAAATATGATAAAAATTATATTTGATTTTAAATTAAATAAAGCTTAAAATTTAGATAATACTTAGTTTTAGGGAAACGCGCATGCGTAAGGCACTTATTAATTTATCTGTTATAGCTTTATTAACAGGCTGTAGTAGCACTGTACATAATAATCATGAGGATGTAGAGCATTCAAGTGATACGAAGGCAAAAGAATTTTTTGCAATTGGGCCTGCTGCGATTATTCAAAAAGCAGGAACGCAAATGGATGGTTTGGCTGGGTATATTCAAGAATCTGGTGGCGATATTAAAAAAGTTTTCAATGAATTAAACCAAATCAGCGCGCCATCTGATAATTCATATTCACAAAACTTTGTACGTGGCGTTCTGTCTGAAGGTGGTCGTTTAACGTGTGTTCAAGACTACAAAGTGGCTGTTGATGTTGACCCTAGAAACTTAGGTAAACACGTTCAAAAATTTAATGGTATGCCATACTCGTTAGTGACCAAAGCTATTAAAGCATTTGAAAAAACACCGCAAAATGAAATTATGACAACTTATGCAACCTTGCCAACACGTACTCAAGATCCTGAAAATAACAATAAATTCTTAGCAGTAAAACATCTTCTTGTAATCTATGGTCGCAAAGCACTGCTTGGCACAAAGCTTGACAAACAACACCATTCTAAATTTATGTGTTATATAGCGTATCCTGTCCAATAAGTACAGAATCATTTTAATATTTAGGGCCTTGAATCATGTTTTCAAGGCTTTTTTTTATTAATTGCTATTTTTCTCGCTTTCTACATAGCTTATTGTTGTTGCTTGTTCTGCTTTATTCTTGTTTTCATCGTTTTGTAATTTGTCTAAATGTGGAATATTTTTTGACGCATAGTTTGGGTATGATGGGCAAGTATCTATTAATGCAGTAGCGTTAGGTGTTTGCACTGTGGGGGTTCTTGAGCAGAATAGCTAACCTCGTAACAACTGTTAGGCTTACTCAAAAAAATATCAACTGAATATGCCTTGATAGTGATTATTATTGTAAGAATTGCTACTAACACCGTCATTAATACTAACTTATACATAAAAAATGTTAACAAAAAAGTTGTAAAATATATCTGTCAGAATCCGTCAATTATTTTTAAATGACTCTACAAGATGTACGTTTTCTGTTGCTTTTTAGTGAAAAACAAGTTATAAATGAATGAAAATACTAATTTTTGAAGAGTTTTAAATGGCAGTTCCAAAGAAGAAAATATCGAAATCCCGTCGCGGTATGCGTCGCTCTCATGATGGTTTAGCTGATATTACAGTCACAGAATGTAAAAACTGTGGTGAAACAAAACGTCCACACCATGTATGCCAAGCTTGTGGGCACTATAAAGGTGTGCAAATTATAAAGGTTAAAGTTAGCTAACTTTAAGTTTAGGCAGGGTCATGACAATAACCATATCAGTTGATGTTATGGGGGGCGATTATGGTCCGCCTAAAATAATACCAGGTGTCAAATTAGCCTTAGATTTTTATTTATCAGAAAATCATCATCATAATATTCATTTTTTGTTGTTTGGTGATGAAAATAAAATTAGGTCATATTTAAAATTTGAAACCTTGCTTTATAAACACTGCACCATTGTTCATAAAGACCTTTCCGTATCTAATAATGAAAAGCCTGCGCAAATTGTTCGTCTAGGGGTTAAAACAAGCCTTGGTTCAGCGGTAAAGGCAGTTGCCACAGGTGATGCACATGCAGTTGTTTCTTGCGCTAATACGGGTGCCTTTATGGCGCTATCAAAAATTTATATCAAAACATTTAAGGGGGTTTTACGCCCTGCAATCCCTGCCTTTATACCCACAACGAAAGGCTTGTCCTTGATGCTTGATTTGGGGGCAAACATTAAATGTTCTCCTCAAATGCTTTTACAGTTTGCATTAATGGGGGCCATCTACATAAACGCCTATCTTGGTATCAAAAAACCTACAATTGGCATTTTAAATATCGGCATTGAAGAAATGAAGGGAACAGAGGCTGTTCAAGAAGCTGCACAGTTATTTAAAGCCCATAAAAGTATTAACTATAAAGGTTTTATCGAAGGTAATAAAATAGCTACTGGTGAAATGGATGTCATCGTAACCGATGGTTTTACTGGAAATATTGCTTTGAAAACCCTACAAGGTACAGCAACGTTAATAACGCACTTATTAAAAGATGCTTTTTCCAATACTTTTCTTAGCAAGCTGGGTTACCTTTTGTGTAAAAAATCTCTATCGAAGGCCTATAAAATTGTTGATAAACGCTACTACAATGGCGCGCCATTCTTAGGTTTGCGCGGAATTGCCATTAAAAGCCACGGCGATAGCGATGCAGTCGGTGTTGCAAATGCTATAAAGGTTGCTATTGAAATGGCGAAGAATAAATTACCAGAACGTATCGAAAAACAATTAATGATGGATACATAAGCTTGTGAATCAATTTTGTTCAAAAGTACTATCTTGTGGGCACTACCTGCCACAAAAATGTGTGACGAATTTTGATCTTGAAAAAAAGATGAATACATCCAATGAATGGATAACCCAGCGAACTGGCATAAAACAGCGCTATATTGCAGAGGGGGTAAATGAAACCACTGCACAAATGGCCTATAAAGCCGCGCAACAAGCGCTAGAAATTGCAGATATTAAGCCTGATGATGTTGATATGATCATTCTTGCAACGTCAACGCCAGATCATGCCTTTCCTGCGTCTGCCGTTAAAGTTCAAGCGCTATTGAAAGCAAACAATGCCTTTGCTTTTGATATGCAGGCAGCTTGTTCTGGCTTTATATATGCTTTAAGCACAGCAGATAATTTTATCAAAACAGGAGGGGCCAAAACAGTTGTTGTAATCGGTGCCGATCGCATGAGCAGCTTAGTTGATTGGCATGATCGAACAACTGCCGTTTTATTTGGAGATGGTGCTGGTGCTTATGTTTTACAAGCACAGGCTTATTCACCCCATCAAGGTATTCTCTCAACGCATTTATTCTCTAACGGTATGCAGTACGAATCGCTTTATGTTGATGATAGCAACTGCACGAATAAATATGGCTATATTAAAATGGATGGAAAGCTTATCTATAAAAATGCGATCTTAAAAATTGGCCAGGCTGTAACCACTGCATTGAACGCCAATAATTTATCCGTAAACGATGTGGACTGGTTTGTTCCACATCAAGCAAATCAACGTATATTAGAATCTATTTGTGATCACTTTCATATTCCTTATGAAAAAATGATCATGACGATTGCTGATCATGCAAATACATCTGCAGCAACTATTCCTTTAGCCACATATAAAGGTATTGCAGATGGTAAAATAAAAGCAGGAGATTTACTTGTGCTTGAAGCACTTGGTGGCGGTCTTACCTGGGGATCTGCAGCGTTAAGGTTTGGGTAATATAAAATGAATGTAAACAACCCCTTTGATCTTTTTGGTTTAAAGCCCCAGTTAAATATTAATAGTGCAGCGCTTGATAAAGCATTTCAACGTCTTCAATTATTGTGCCATCCCGATAAGCATATCTGCCCCGTCGAAAAACAGGCAGCACGATCCTTAAGCGCTAAAATATCAACTTTATACTCAGAACTAAAAACACCTTTAGGTTGTTTGAACGCTATTTTAAAGTTGCATAATCTTGATTGTATTGAAAACTTGTCCAAGACACTTAACAATATGGATACAATGCAAGAAGTGTTTTCCATGCAGGAAAAGCTTATGGATTTAAAATTTAATAATGATTGTGAGGGCATAAAACAACTTGATGCTGCTGTAAAAGAGCGCATCACAGATATAGAATCATTGTTTATATTGGCGCATGAACATAATCATATTCAGGATTTAAAGCAACAAGCCATACGATTTTCTTATTTTTTTAAATTTTACAAAAGTATAGGATAGATAAAGTCTATACTTGCGCGCCAACACATCTATCATTTAAAGACTCAGCCATTATGCCACCTTTTTTAATCATAGCGCTTAAGGCATTTATCCATAAAGTGTTTGTGTTGAGGCAAGGTATAACAGTGCAGGATGTGCCACCAAGAGCGATCCACTCTTCCTTTAGTTGAATCGCTAATTCTTCTAAGGTTTCAAGGCAATCTGCAACGAAAGAAGGTGAAACAATGGTTAAATTTTTAACACCTTTTTGCCTTAATTCTTGCAGCACATGGTCCGTATAGGGTTGTATCCATGGTGTCTTACCGAGTCTTGATTGAAATGATGTCATGAAAGTGTCAGGTTTTAGTGCCAACTTATCTGAAATAAGGCGCGTTGTAGCGTAGCATTGCGCGCGGTAACACCACGTGTTTTTATCAGATATTTTGGGGCATTGCTTGCTGCCACTACACATTAATGTACACCCACTTTTTTTAATATGCCTTTCGGGCAGACCATGATAACTAAACAGTATAAATGTTTCCTGATCTTTTATGTGGTTTTGAATATGTTGAGTGCTTGCATGAATAAAGCCATCGTCATTATAGAACTGGCTGATAACTTTAATATTTGGAATATTCCACAATTTGCCAACTTCTTTTAATGTTTTTTCAATGGCTGAGCCGGTGGCAGCAGATGAATATTGTGGGAATAATGGTAGTATTGTTAGTTCATCACAATTTTGAAATTTGCTTACAATAGACGCAATAGAAGGTGCGCCATAGCGCATCGCGTATTCTACGTGATAGCTATCATCTAGCTGTTTACTAAGTAATTTTTTTGTTTTAAGTGTGAAAATTCTTAACGGAGAGTCTTCTTTCCATATTTTACGGTATGCTTTAGCCGTTTTAAAAGGGCGAAACGGTAGGATTGCACAAAAAACAAGTATGTAACGTGCCAAAAATGGTAAATCAATCACGCGTGGATCTGTTAAAAATTCACGTAAATACCTGCGAACAGAATTTACTTTTACATCATCAGGTGTGCCAAGATTTAAGAGTAAGACGCCCTTTTTCATTGTTTCTATTCCCTTGTCATATCAATACTTATTTCTACTTTAAGGTACTGAATTAATTGTGAATTGTCCAAGCTTTAGTATCTAAAGATTTATAAAATAAATAAGATCGATTTATTTTAAGAGGCGTTAAAGCGAAAACTGTATTGGGGTATTGCTTATATGTATCAAACGGGCATCTATTTTTTAGCGTGCAAAATTAAGCGCACATATTCTTGAAAAAAACCCAATAGGTAATCCTTACACGTTTTTATATTAAAAAAATGCTATATTCAATATAATAACGCTATGTTTAAAGACATAATAAATGGCCGATTTTTAAGATGAAATTATCTTTTGATTTAGAATTTAAAGATTTATATGCCTTAAAAGGCTTAACACGTATTCACAAGACGTTTTTAAACTATGTAAAAGATGGCAATTTAAACCTACACAATTTATTAAGTTTAGCCTATGTGGGTAAATTAAGTGAGGCTGAGATAAAGCAGCTTTATGTTGATGTAGCACCCTATATAGAAGATTTTATTGGTTATTTATTTAATATTTCAGAGCAGGTGCAAATTAATCAGGAACGTCATAAAACTTTTGCTATTATTCCTAAAATAAAACGCACATTTGTGCAGCGCTTTGCCTTGAGGCAAAAAATAGACACACCCTTAATAGAGCCAAGCCTTTCCTTTAATGTGGTGCCGTCAGTTGATTTTGATTTATTATTTTCTAATGCTATCCAGCCTTTTATGAATGATATCAATACATATGAAGACGTTCTCATCCCTTATGTAGAATACGTACACTGGGCTATGTATAGTGCTGATGGTAAGGATAAACATAAAAATTCCAGCTTATTTAAAGCCCCCATTAAAATGACGGCACAAGACATTTTTCTAACGCAATTAGTGGGTGTCGAAAAAACAAATTTGTTATCTATAAAAACAACTGATGCAAAACGACAAGGGTTTGATCTAACGGATGCTGGGCATAGTTTTAAGAAGGCACATGATGAAGCAAATTATTGCATTTTTTGCCACCATCAAGATCGTGATTTTTGCCGTCAAGGTCATGCTAAAAATACAGAGCATACAGGATGCCCCTTAGACCAAAAAATATCACAAATGGCAGAGGTTAAAACACAAGGTTATAGCCTTGGTGCACTTGCAATAATATGTGTTGATAACCCTTTAGTGCCTGCAACAGGGCACCGCATTTGTAACGATTGCCGGCAAGCGTGCATTTATCAAAAACAAGAATCAGTTGATATACCAGGTGTTGAAAATGAAATTTTACGAGAAGTATTAGATCTTCCTTATGGATTTGAAATTTATAGTTTGCTTACTAAATGGAACCCGTTGAATTTTGAACAACCCTTACCATTAGAAGAAAAAGATAAAAATATTTTAGTGGTCGGGCAGGGGCCCGCAGGTTTTGGTTTAGCCCATTATTTAATGCGTTCAGGCGTTCATGTATTAGCAGTTGACGGCGTTAAAATTGAACCTTTAGAACCCCTTTTTTTAAATAGACAAAAACCAATAAAAAATATTAAGCACTATTTAAACCCTTTATCCAAACGATTGGTATCTGGTTTTGGCGGTGTTGCTGAATACGGCATTACAGTTAGGTGGGATAAAAACAATTTATTTTTGATTCGCTTATTACTAGAGCGCAATCATTTATATACCTTAAAGGGCGGTGTATACTTTGGTACACAATTAACAGCAGATAACGCTTTTGAACATGGTATTGATCATATTGCCCTGTGTACAGGCGCTGGCGCGCCACGATTAATGGGTGTTAAAAATGAACTTGCAAAGGGTGTGCTTTTAGCATCAGACTTTTTAATGGGCTTACAGCTATCCAGTGCTTTTAAAGATAATGCTTTAAGCTGTTTGACAATTAATATGCCAATAGTTGTGATTGGTGCAGGCCTTACTGCAATTGACGCTGCAACAGAGGCACAAGCCTATTATTTAAAACAAATAGAATCTATGAAAAAGCGTATTCAAGATTTGAAAAAGAAAAATCAATATGCAGATTTGATGGGCACTCTTTCTAAAAATGAGAAAGACGAACTTGACATGTGGTTGAAACATGCTGAGGAATTGGAGAACGCAAAGCAAAAAGCACAGGAGAATAAAGTAAGATTTGATCCTGTTCCTTTGCTTCAAAAATGGGGTGGGTGCACGATAATTTACCGCAAGGCAATCAAAGATTCTCCAGCGGTCAAACTTAATCCAGATGAAGTGCGTCATGCCTTTCAAGAAGGCCTATTTCTATTAGAACAATCAACACCGTTAGAATTTAATGTTGACGATCAGCAGCAAGTAACAGGTGTTTTAGTTGAAAAAAATGATCAAAAAACAGTGATACCTGCGCATAGTGTAATTGTGGCAGTGGGTACGCATCAAGCAGCTATTTTTAACGATGTATAGCTCATTTAATATAAAACGAGACATTATATATAGCTGTTCTATTGAAAAAAAAAATAATGTTTCTGCAACACGAAAAAACGGATAAAAAAATTAGTTAGATTAATGAAAAGTGGGCAATTTTTCTATGCTAGAAATTTTACAGTACTGCTTTTAAATCTCTATATAGCTGGTTTTGGGCACCAATCTTGTTTGTGTAAATGCTTACCAAGGGCCATCCACGGCCATGTTGAATTTTCTGTTCCATCATGTTTATATGCTAAATGAAAAAATACAGGCGATGGTGCAATACAAATATCGCTTAATAATTCAGGATCATTTACAGACATATATAACGCGGCTGCAAAGGCAAAGGGCCCTGTTTCAAACAACGTTTTATGAATAAAGTTATTATATTCGTGCGGCAAACTTTTTAGTATAGTTAAGGGACCAAGTGGCGTTACCATATTATCCCTTATGATTTTTAAGTACAACATTAATACCGGGTGCTGCGGCCCGCTTGCTATCATGGCATTACAAGGGGCTAACCCTTCTGCTCCTTCAAGTCCTGTATAAAAAGAACATGCTTTATGTAGGTCTTTTGGCGTTTTAATAAACGAAAAGTCAGTATCACGGTATACACCGCCTTGCTTATATAAAATAGCCAAACGTGCAATATCTGATGCTTTGCCATAATTTTTGGCACTTACAGACTGACAGTAAAGTGTTTCAAATGGTTTTAAGGCAGGTGTTTGAAAAGCGTCCCCGATTTCATGAATGATAACAGGTCTTTTTAAATCGGGATATTGTGGAACGTGTCGTTTATCGTGCACCCAAATATGATGCGTCCAACCCTCTTGTGTTGTGCATATTTTTGTGGTTTCACAAAAAAGATCATAACATGCATCACTTGGCATTTTAGGGTTTTGATTGTCTGTAATCCAAATAGTATGAATATCCAATGGTATTTTTAAGGTACTATTTGATGTTACGTTTTGTATGCGTGATAAGGTATCATCATATGACTTTTGAAAAGCAATTTCAGGACCCACATGACCACATTTAAAGTGCGGCAATACACCATCACGAAAATAACAGGTGTATGCAGGCATTGGCATATTAATAACACGCAACCGATTCTGATCACAGGGCATAAGCGTTGTTAACAGGGGCACTGAAGCAGGAACAAACTCTATAATTAACGGCTGTGTTTGCTTCATGGGATTATATTCATGTTCTGTAGGTAGGGTTAATTTGTACTGAAAATCAGAAGTCCCCTTTCTTTTTATACTTTTTAACATAGATAATTGTATCGGTGTTTGAGGCACAGATGTTAAGAATAAGAAATGTTCTAGGCAAACATCTAAACTTTTAGTAGAATCATCGTTTTTGATCATAAAGTCTGAGGTGTATGCCTCACTTTTATAAATGATTTTTTTGTTAATATTTACCTTTATCAAAATATTTTCTCTGGGTTGTACTTGACGCCATTGTCTGAAATTGATTTCCATTTCTTGCACGTCGTCCAATTGATTGACAAGTTTTATTGTACGAAAATGCGTATGGGATAAAAATTGACTTAAGGCATCGTCATACTCACAACTGGCATAACACCGAATAAATACGATACTTAAGAGTATGATTTTTTTTAACATAGATATACTCATACGATTTACCTGAAATTTATTAAAAAAGCACCCCTAATAAATAGAGGTGCATAACTATTTTTTGTTATTTAAAATACATGATCGTTAGAAACGATATTCACCTTTTAGAGCAAATGCAGTGCCTACAGTGTTTTTCGAAAATGTTCCGTTATAACCAAGGAAGAACTTCCAACCTGAGCTATTATTGATGGTTGTATATAAAGTTGCATAATGTGCAACTTCTCCCTTAGCCGAATTTTGTACGTTAAGTGTCGTGCTAAAATTATTACCAACAGAAATGCGGGACCCTGAACCTGTTTTTGAATATTCTTTTCCTATTTCATACACGCCAGTAATACGTGTGCGCCATTCTTCACCACTGTTGTTCCAACGTACACCAACTCCCGCTAATGCCTCATATGACTTGCCTGTTTCGCTTGACTTTCTAAAGTTTGCGGCCCCAGCCCCACGTTCTGTATACCCGCTTGTTTTATCTTCAGTATAGACATGACCCAAATTCAAACGAACAGACCAAATATCGCCTGGTATTTTAAATACATGGGATGTTTGTAAGTTCAACGTGTTCAAATTTAAGTCTTTATCACTTTTAGCAAGTCCCTGCGTTGTAAGCCTTGAAGTAGATATTTTGTTGGGATTATGCATGAACATAGCGTCAATACGGCCACCTTCCCAGGCTCCATAAGAACCATATATACCAAGGCTAGCACCAGTAATATTGTCGCCATTTTCTTTCGTTACTTTACTTCTGTTATTACCAACATGCAAACCAACAAAGGTACCTAGTGTATATTTATATTTTTTATTATCATATTGAAAACCAGATAGAATGCCAAGTAACCAATCTCTTGATGCACTTTCACCCGTTACGTTCGTTTGGCTAGAAAAAGGTGCTACCCACAACCTATATTGATCTGTTTTTAATTCCATAGGGCCATTTTCACCAATAGCTTTTAAAACAGATTGTGCTTTTGTTATGTTGTCTTCTTTTTTTGATATTTTCCTAGGTGTAAACAAAGAAAATCCTTTGTTTTTAGAATATTTACTTCCCCTAAAAGCATCACGAAGGTGTTCTGTGTTAACCTCTACAGAAGCTTTTGAGGAATCAAAGGCAGCTATATTTGCATTCACAATATCATTAGTAATATTACTTGAAAGTGAAAAATCATCAATCACATCTCCAGCAGCATTAAGGACAACATACTCCCCATCACGATAATCAACATTATAGGCTTGATAACCATACCCATCATATCCATATGCATAACCATAACCATAAGCACCACCTGTTCCGGTATAATTTCCATCGTTGTTTAGAGCACTTTGAGGCACATAAAAAATAGGATCGTTGTTATCTTCATCAAACTCGGCTTGTTCACCCGGTCCGGGTGTTAACCCTACAGCTTGATTTGTTGAAAATGATGCTATTGATGTACTCAACATCAATAGATACAGTGTGTTATTCTTTTTAGATAAAATCATAATATACTCTCATACAGTTTGACATGAATTAATATCTAATTTTATTCATATAAAAGTTAATAAAAAGTTAACAAGGTAAAAAAATATTTCAAGAAGGGCATTTAGGATCGCTAAATAATAGTAAATTTGGGGTATTTTGTAAGAATTAATAATACAGAAGGCTTTGCCAGGGGTTTATCTTTACCTCTTAAATCGCTGGTTGATTGTTTTTTTAACCCTTCATCTTATTATGCTGCTGAGCTGCCGTTTGAGTAATTGGTTTTAATGCGCCGCATATTGGTCCATTTTTTAATGCAAGTGCAGACAGCGCTTGCGCTAAATGCTATTTTTCAGTGCATTTGATGATTGTTATATGTGTTGTTGACGCTTCTGATCAGACATTATGAGTTTGATATTACGGATAGCTTTCGTTTTTAATGGCTTTGAATTTTAAATATTGTCAATTTTACTGTGTTTTAGGTAATGGCGTACTTGATATAACCGCAGTTTTGGCATCTGTTGAAAGTTATTCCGTGTTGTCGCTGTTTTGCCCTATTTGAAAATATTATATGCGACAATTGATCTTACTTATAGGTAAAACAAAAAGTCATACACCTATTTTTTTCGTATTTTAGCCATTGCTTATAAAACACCATCTGTTGATCTGTATAAAGGGCAAAATCACGAGCTACTCTTCAACGCTGATATTTTCGCTTGCTTGACATAAGCCGCCTTGTTTGCATTTTTAACATTTTTTGTGATTTCAAAAAAATCTAACTTTTCTATAGTTTGAACGCACTTTGCAAGGTAATCTGTTTGACTGTGGTCTGCATTCATGTGATCTAACGTATAGGCTTTTGAACAGGTAATTAAATTTTGAAAATTTGTATCTGACGTTTTTTTAATTTTAAGGCTATCTAATAAATCGATGACTTGTTCATAAGGCATTTCTTGACAGCAATCAATCTGAAAATGATACTGTGTATAACTTAAAACAAAGGTTGTGTTTTTTGATATGCCAAATCGCTTTAAAAATTTTTTAACCAGTGTTACGCTATTTGTTGCGGATTCAACATGTCGCGGTATCCCTTTCCCTAAATTATGCAATAAAGCAGCATATAAACACGTATTATCTGCACCTTGCTGACGTGCAGCATCTAGAACCATCATTGTACGGGTAAAGGCATCTGCTTTTGGGGTGTTTTGCCTGTGTGCTACATGAATAAGGGCATGTAGTTCCGGAAAAACAATTTCCAAAACACCTAGCACATTAAGTGTTTCAAAAAATAGAGATGGCTTGCTTTCTTTAAAAGCTTTTTCCATTTCTGTACGTACTCGTTCTGGTTGCAAACTATTTAATTCCCCACTTTGTTTCATGTCCTGAATAAAGAGGTAGAAAGAGTCGTGAAGTTTAAAATTAGGAAGTTTTGCCTTAAAGCGCGCCAAACGCAAGACACGTATAGCATCCTCTTTAAAAGCCTTGCTTACCGGACGTAAAATTCTATTTTTTAAATCGGCAAGACCATTAAAAGGATCTATATAATTTTCTCCATCAAAAGCAATCGCATTAATGGTTAAATCACGACGCTTTAAATCGTCTGCTAAAGTCACACTTGGATGATATTGACAGAAAAAACCTTGATATCCGACTGAGGTTTTTTTTTCAGTTCTTGCTAGTGCATATTCTTCTTGCGTTTTTGGATGCAAAAATACAGGAAAAAAAGAACCAACTTTTACAAAACCAGCAGTTAACATCTCTTGTTCTGTTGCCCCAACAACCACATAGTCTTTGTCACTATTTTGAATGCCCAAGATCCTATCCCGAACAGCCCCACCAACAAGATATGATTTTAGGATTATTTCATGCATCAACTTGTATAACAAAAGTCATAGATTTTCAAATTTTTCTATATTTGCCTTCATTCTACTACAAATAAGTTGAAAGCCTAAATATTTATCGTGCATTTTTTTAAACTTATAAATGGTGCAAAAAAACATCATTATTTAGGCCAACGTCAGGTGTTGCCATGTTTTTGAATAAGTCAACAAATCTGTCATTTTCCAATATTTGTTAGCAAATTATGCGCCTATTAAAACACGTGTGTTATTGCATTAAATCAAAATTTAAGCGCTCGGCATCTTCAAAAAAGGCATCTAAATTACCTTTCACAAAAAGATGTTGGCCGTTACTTTTAACACCTAAAACATGCGTTGCAATACGGTTAATAAATCGGCGATCGTGGCTTACAAATATAAGTGTTCCAGCATATTTAACCAAGGAATCTGCTAAATTTTCTTGTGAAATCAAATCAAGGTGGTTGGTAGGTTCATCCATTAAAAGTGTGTTTGCGTTTTTAGCAATCATACAGGCTAAGCCAACTCGGCTTTTTTCCCCGCCAGACATAACTGATACTGGCTTTCTAACATCTTGATCTTTAAACAAAAGGCTTCCTAAAATTCTTCTGATATCGCCTTCAGTCAACAAACCATTAGATTCTAATACATTATCAAAAGCTGAGGCTGATAAGGTTAATTGATCTAACTGACTTTGGGCATAATAACCCAACTGAACATTTTCACCATGATTAACGCTACCATCAAGTAATGAAATTTCACCAATTAGGCTTTTTAAGATGGTTGATTTACCAATACCGTTTGCACCAATAATTGCAATTTTTTGCCCACGTTGCACCATAAGATTTATTTTTTTAATTAATGGTGTTGTGTAACCAACAGTCATACCTTCTAGTGTTAAAACATTTTTAACACTTTGCCTTAGAATTGGTATGTTAATGTGCGGCGCTGCTTGCTTGCCTTCAACTTCAATAGTTGACTGCATAGATTTCAAACGATCCACAGCCTTTTGTTTACTTTGCGCCTGTGTCGCCTTAGATGCTTTTGCACCAAAACGATCAACAAATTTTTGATTATGTTCAATTTTTTTATTTATATTTTCATGCTGTGCTGCAGCTTGTTCTTTTTCTAAGGCGTGCTGTTCCAAGAAAGACGAAAAATTTCCTGTATATTCAGAAATCTTGCCATCGCGTAAATATAAAACTTTTTTTGCCAACCGATCTAATAAATCTTGATCATGTGAAACGAATAACAATGTTCCTTTAAAGTTGATTAAATAATTTTCTAAGAACATCAAACTGGGTAAATCTAAATGGTTTGTTGGTTCATCTAATACTAAAACATCTGGCTGATTTACAAGAACTTTAGCCAGTTCTAGGCGCATACGCCAGCCACCAGAAAATTCTTTAGGGTCACGGACCAGATCTTTTTCTAAGAAGCCAAGACCTTTAAGTAATTTATCTGCGTCACCTTCTAGCTGATAACCATTTAAATTTTGATACTCATTTTCAACTTCTTCTGAGGTGGTCCTGGTTGTTCGGACAGGAAAGCAGCAAAATTAAGAGATAGTTTATTAAACATTAGGCTGCTTTTAG
>PFNE01000028.1 GCA_002791835.1 Alphaproteobacteria bacterium CG_4_10_14_0_8_um_filter_37_21
TGACGTCTATGTATTTGTGCCATAAAGCTGCACCTAGTGAAAAAATACTAAATGAAGAATAGCATTTATTTTAACTCATGACGACACTATCTATGGGAAATAAGGATGAAGGTGCTTTTTTTCTCCTCTTTAAGGATATTATTGAGAATTTTATTTTCGTTATTTGTATCAAGAGAGGAAAAAGCTTCATCAAAAATGAGAATTGGTGCTTTTGATAAAAGTGCACGTGCTATCGATATGCGTTGGCGTTGACCACCCGATAACTTAACACCATTTTCTCCAACAAATGTGTTATAACCGTCTTCGAGACGTTCTATAAATTCGTGACAATTAGCTAACTTTGAAACATGTAAAATATCTTCTCGCGTTGCAGCTATATTTCCATATTTTATATTGTCATAGATTGTACGATGGAAAAGAGATGTTTGTTGAGGCACATAGGCAATATAAAAATTCAAATTTTGTTTAGATAATTTATCTAAATCAGCTCCATCAATTTTAATAGAACCAACTTGAGGCGAGCAAAATCGAAGTAATAAGTATAAAAATGACGTTTTCCCCGATCCTGAGGCACCAAAAATCCCAATTTTGTCTCCTGGTAGTATTTCCAAATTAACACTTTTTAGTAAGGAGTGAGCATTATCATAACCAAAGCAGAGATTGTTAATAACAATATGCCCTGTTTTCTTTGACTGTAAATTATTATTTAGCTGTATTTTTGATGTGGATAAATCTTTTAATGATTCCTCTATTATGCCTAGTTCTTTAAAAATAAAAAGAAGTTGAACTGAAGACATCCATGCTGAACGACGGATATAAAAACAAGCAGCGGTAATAAAGGAAAAGTCACCAAGAGTAACCCATTTTTTTTGCCAACCGATAGCTAAAAAAGCCATCATAAGTGCTAACATTATTAATGAACTTAAACTTCTCAGTGAGTCTGTACGAAAATTTAGCCATTCCAGTTTTTTAGATATTAAAACATCTTCTTTTTGCAATTTTTCAGTGATTATTTTGTCAAGTCCATGACTCCAAAAGGTTTTAGTTGCAATAGTATTTCGAAAAAGATCCCCTACATGTCCTGTTAGTTTATTTTCCACACGAGCTTGACTTCCCGCAAGATCTATAGATTTTTCTGCAAAATAATAGGTAATAAAATTCATACCACAATACCAAAAAAAGAAAAAAACGGCGAAAAAAGTGTTAATACTTAAAATGAAGCAGAAAACAATGATAGCGGTTATGATAGTTGGGTATATTCCATACAAAACTTGAGAAAATATTTGCTCAAAACTATGGGATAAACTCCGGAATTTAGTCACTAAGTCACCCAGTAAGTGAGAATTAAAGAAACTATAATTTTGAGATTGAAAAATTGTTATACCTTTTTCTTTAATATCTGCTTTTAATATAGGGATTGTTTGAATCCATATAACGTTACATAAACGAAGAGATACTTCCATTATTAACATTAAAATAATATAAATTGTTGTTGCTCTTACTAAAATATTGATAACATAACTATCATTCTGATTTGATATTTGAGATAAATCATCAATAACGATTTTAATAATGTAAGGAGCAAATGTTTCAGCTAAACACCAAAAAATAGGCATAAGGAAAAGACCAAAAAAATGAAGAGTATACTTTTTGACAAGTGGTTGATAAAAATCAAAAAATATTTTACTTTTCTTAAACATTATCTGGCGTTTCCAAAATATAAGAAATTTTTGCATAAACCTCTTGAATATCCTTCTCTGTAATATCCATATGACAAATTATACGTAGTGTGGTGGAACTAACTGCTAATGTACGGATTCCAAAATTCTTAAGTTTTTGTTCCACTATACTTGCCTGTAACCGTGGATGAACTATTTCTAGTAAAATAATATTACATTCAGTGTCATCTGGGTTCAGATGAATTCCATCAATTTGGCTCAACAATTTCGATAACTCTTTTGTTTTTTGATGAACCTCTTGTAGCCTTGGTAAATTATTGTCCAAGCCATAAAGACAAGCTGCAGCAAGAATACCGGCCTTATGCAAACCTCCACCTTGTTGAAACTTATAATACCAAGCCTCTTCTATAAAGGCTTTTGAACCGGCAAGAACTGCCCCCATAGGTGATCCCAATCCCTTACAAAAATCAATCCAAACGGCATCAAATGGTTTAGCATACTCAGCGGCTGAAACACCGGAAGCAATAACGGCGTTAAACAAGCGTGCTCCATCCATATGGGTATTCAGTTCCTTTTTATGTGCGTAATCACATATATCAATAAGCGTCTGAATAGGCCAAATAGCGCCTCCCCCAAAGTTTGTAATTTGTTCAATGGAAATAACACGAGGTTTAGACACATTATAACCATCTGGGTTTTCTAACACACTTTTTACTTGTTCAAGAGTGAAAATTCCACGCTTTCCATCTATCAATTGTGGATTAGCATGAACAAGACCTGGAATTAATCCTGAGGCCTTATGAAGGGCGTGTGCAGTTTTGTCCAGAACAATAGTATCTCCTGCTCTTTTACAAAGCACACGAAAAGAAACACCATTACACATAGTTCCTGACGGCATAAAAACTGCAGCTTCTTTTCCTAAAAGATCACAAGTTCTTTCTAATAAAAGATTAACAGTAGGATCTTCTCCCGCTACTTCATTGCCAACATCTGCTTTCATCATGTAATCTCGCATGCCTTTACTCAAGTGGCAATTGGTATCACTAAATAGATCTATTCTGTACTGAGAAGTCACAATTCTTTCCTGTTCTTATTAGAATGATGAAATATAACCTTTTTTATAATTTCTACGGATTGTAAAATGTCTGAATGAGAAATACCGCTATGTGTTACTGCTCGAACAACTCCAGGTAGCCAATGAAAGAGCTGTAGTCCCTCTTTTTCACAATTAGAAATAAATTGAGTAGAACTCATCCCTATATTATCCAAAGAAAATTGAATCATGTTAGTCTCGCCAGAGTTTTTATGTATACTAAGTTCTGAAATGTTTTCTAATCTTTCTTTAAGTAAATATGCATTCTCATGATCATTTTTAAGAAGATCTATATTATTTTTAATAGCAAAAAGTGCGGCGGCTGCCTGAAAACCAGCTTGATGAAAAGCCCCCCCCATCCACATTCTAAACTTTTTTGCTTTTCGTATTGTCTCATGACTACCCATTAAAACTGATCCAAAAGGTGCCCCAAGACCTTTAGAAAAACAAACACTCACAGTATCTGCTTGTGCGGCATAGTCTGACAGACTAATACCCGTCTCAATGTGTGCATTAAATAAACGCGCTCCATCTAAATGCAAAGACATATTATTGAGTTGGGTATAATGCCGCAACCGCTTCATCTCATTAAATGGAAATATTTTTCCAACCCAACCATTGATTGTATTTTCAATAGAGACAAGGCGAATTTGAGAAAAATATTCGTAACGTGGCTTAGAGTTTAATGCCTCATTAATTTCGTCTATTGTTAAAATACCGTCCTTTGTAAAACGGTTATTTAAAAGCACGTGACAAACTGAGGCTGCTGCAGCACTATCAAAAAAATTGATATGATAATTGTAATCGAGAACAATTTCATCACCAGGTGATGTTTGAGACAGAATTGCCAAACGATTACTTAACATTCCACTTGTTACAAAAAGTGCATCTTCTTTATTAAAAAGCTCACGACAATAATGTTGAAGATTGTTGATACTTTTATCTTCTCCATATGCATCATCACCAACAGAAGAATTTGTCATATGATGGCGCATACTTTGTGTCGGCTGAGTCACCGTATCACTTCTTAAATTAATCATCGCTATCACCCATTTCACACAGATACTCTTCTAATGGCCTCAATAAAACTTTCCATAAGTTTTTATAAATAGTACCTGTTGCGTCGCCACCGTTATGTCGTAAGTGAGCTAAATGAAGAATTTTTAGTTTTTGTAAGGCATCAATAGCATCAGGAATAGATACATAAAAAGGCAAATTAATGTGAGGTAGAGAACAGACCCAAAATTCAAGGAGATCGTCAAATAAAAATGTTTTCCCTGAATCCCCAAATATATATTTTTTCCCTTTCATGAGTAATTGTTGGCTCAATCGGATTTGCTGTGCGAGAATTATGCAAAGGCTTGGTATCCCTTTAAGTCCAGGAATAACCGTTGAAAAATTG
>PFNE01000001.1 GCA_002791835.1 Alphaproteobacteria bacterium CG_4_10_14_0_8_um_filter_37_21
AGGATAGAGGGCATTATTCCCACATTAACTGTGGGTATGACTGCCGCCAAGGAATCACACTTAATTCCTCCTCCACCAAATCAGTGGCCCTCTGTTAATAGGGTATCAATACACAATTAACATAACGTTAAAATCAGACGACAGCTTAAAAAAAATGCATTTGTCCCAGTGATAAATTAGATGTAAGGGGAAGAAGCTGCTAAAATTTCGTTATGCTATCCCTTTATAGGCATTGTTCAACTTTTGTGATTGAACGACAATCTAGAACAACCTCATTACCCGTACGAACCATGGGATTATCAAGTTTATTTTGTTTGCAAAAATCCACAAACTCATTAAATTTTTCGTCGCATTCAGATTTTTCCATGCAATATTTTTTGATGTTACAGCACATTTGTGCAATTGTTGTGTTCCTGACTTGGCTAACCTCCAGATGCATGATGTTTGCATATTGTTTAACAATAGCGGGTGGTATATCTTTTTCACGCCGTGCCGTATCTGCCACAGCTTTTTTACTTTCCAAAAAATTAACGCCATGTCCTGCAGCTACAACAGCGCTACCCATGCCGAGGGGCTCCATCTTAATAAATGTTAGTAATGCGGGAGTATCCAAAGAAGCTGGGTGAACAATTTGAGAGAATAGAATATGGGTATGTGAATAGGGTAATAATTTTAAGATTCCTTGGTCTGCTTCTAAGCGCATGTCTATACCAAATTGTGATTCAGGGCTTCGGCCAGCATGGTGCGATGATCCCTTTAGGTTAGGGTCACGCCTGTAAGCAAAATTACTTTGTGTACAAAAAAAAGCTTGATTTTTTGGATTTGGGGTGCCAGTAACCAGACGAACATAATCTGTTAAATAGTGTAAAATATTTTGTTGTGCTTCTATTAACGTCCATGATCCACGTGAAATTGCCGACACGTTTTCTTGCGTGCAGGCAATCTTATCTAAATACCAGCACAATGAAATAATAGAAAATAAGCGATGTTTTCTGTCTTGGTTATAGGCATCATCTGTACTTTTATTCCATGATCTAATCAACATTGAAGGCATCCATCCAGCTGTTACTGGTGCGTAAAGCAGGTCGGGAATATTAAGTTTCTCTACCACATCATCAAACGAAATATCTAGTGTAGGGTCTGTTAAATTTTTTGAAGTCACACTCGTAACGCTTTCAGGAATAGGCGTGTGTTTCCACGATTGCAACGCACGAAACACTTGTTCGCCGTTCTCTACAAACAAGCACTCTACTTCTGGCGATACACTATGTAAGCGTTGTGGTGCGGTGTTCACCCATGGCTCATTAGTTGAAGATCCAGCACCTTCAAATGTTGTGACAGCAAGCAGAAAAACAGCAAAAGACCTTATGTTTTTTTTCATTTTCTTCCTAAAAATTCAGCTTTATATGCCCAATATAATAATTACTAATGAATTTGTCAATATTATATTTAACTAAGTAACATATCCACATGTTCTTTTTTGTATGCTAAACTATTTAAATGTGACAATGTGTATTTCTTTTACCCTTACCAGAGGTTTGTATGTCTTTTAAAAATATATCTGTTAAACTATTCACATTTTTAATATTGTTACTTCCTCTCGCGTCGTTTGGAAACTTTAGTTCTGAACGCACTGATGTACATATTGCAACAACCCATATTCCTGATAGTGGCGGAGAATTTTATGTAGTTGTCACCTTTAAACCTAAAAATGGTTGGCACTTATATTGGGAAAACCCCGGTGATTCGGGTATGCCACCAAAAGTAAATTTTACCTTGCCTGGGGCAAGCGACACTGCATCGCTTTTAGGATACCCCGCACCAAAATTACTAATGACGCCGCCCTTAACATCATTCATATATGACGAATCTTTTTCTTTAGTATATCAATTAAATTTGCGTAGCACTATAAATCCTGAAGATATATCAGTAGATATAAATTGGCTTTCATGCAAAAAAGCTGCCTGTGCGCCTGAAACGGTAACAATGACATTAAAGGATGCTGAAGTTCTACCAACCAAAACCGTACAAAGTATTGTTGATGCTTTACCTCAGCTTTTGTTTAAAGGACAAGCTTATCAAAAAAATAATGAACTCGTATTAAGATTCCCAGCACAAACAGGTGTACTTAAATCGGTTTATTTCTTTTCAAAGAATAAGCATCAAATAGAATATGATGCAAAACAAATACTGAATCAAATTAATACCGGTGATTTGCAAAATTCTTACACAGAGTTAAAAGTTAAATCTTTGCAAAAAATAGACCATATTAATGGGTACTTAACAGTTAAAAATGCAGATGAGAACACCACTTATATAATAGACCATCCGATTGTTGATGCGCCTTATAGCCCAACCTCTCAAAATATAATTTTTGTTTTGTTGCTTGCCCTGATAAGTGGTCTTCTTCTTAATTTAATGCCATGCGTTTTTCCAGTTTTATCGCTAAAAGTTTTAAGCCTAATGAATTATGCCCCTACACGTGCTAGCACACTGCGACATGGTTTGTCCTACACAGCAGGAATTTTTGTAAGCTTTATGGCGTTATTCATAGGTATCAGCTTACTTAAAAATGCAGGTATTTCTGTTGGATGGGGTTTTCAATTACAATCACCTGTCATGCTTTGTCTTTTGATCGCGATCTTCTTTTTACTTGCCCTCAATTTATTAGGGTCTTTTGAATTTAAAAGCTTTTCGCCATCTTATAAATTTCAAAAAAGGGATCAATCTAAAGCATCATCCAGTTTTTTTAACGGAATCCTTACAACCATTGTTGCAACACCTTGTACAGCCCCTTTTATGGGTACAGCAATCGCTGTTGGCCTTAGCCAATCGTATTTAAAGTCTTTTGGTGTATTTTCTATGTTAAGCCTTGGCCTAAGTTTACCATTCTTGTTACTGGCGATATGGCCAAAATACTTAAAATACCTACCAAAACCCGGTCCATGGATGGTGAAATTCAAAGAACTATTATCTTTTCCTATGCTGGCAGCATGTTTATGGCTATTTTGGGTGCTTGAAAGTTTGAACCCACTCTTATTATTCCCCGTAATAATGGCATTAACATCTTTATGGGTTTTGGCTAGATTATATAGCGCTGATCAAAACAAGGTATCTTTTCATGTTTTTATAGCACTCTCATGGATGGCTTTATATAACTACAGCTATAAAACGCCTATGCTAACGACAATATTTTATGGATTACTGCTGATATCAATTCTTTATATCAGTAACAAGGTTATTGAAAGCTTTAAAATTTACAGTATTCAGTTTATTAAAAAAATTTGTTTTGAACTGTTAATAGCTTTTGGGCTTTCCTTTACGGTTCTTCCCCTAATGAATGAATTTAGCACCGAACATAACATAGAAAATCCAGAACCCTTTTCCAAAGAACTTATGCAGGCTGCACTACAGGCAAATCGACCAGTTTTTATCAACTATACAGCCAGGTGGTGCATTACCTGCCAAGTGAATAAATCAAGCGTCTTGGAATCAGACACAATTAAAAAACTATTTAAGAAGCATGATGTTTTATATTTAGAGGCTGATTGGACTAACTATAGCGCAACTATTACAAAAAGTTTGCAAGAACATAAACGCGAAAGTATTCCTTTATATGTGATCAGAAAGCCTGGGCAAGAAGAACCAATTATTTTGCCAGAGCTGCTAAGCGAAAATTCAATCATTAACGCATTTAAATAGACAACTAATAGTTTGTTTTTTTCTTGACTTTAGATGAAAAAACCGGATTAAAATCTGGTAAAAGTAGGAAATAAAACAACTTTTAATTTATTTTTTTTTACAAAAAAGTCTTTGCATTGTGATTCTTTAGTGTTACTCTAACGCTAGTAAGAAACGAAATTTGTCTATCCCGGACGCATATTTCTCTTTCTTACGCCACCAAAGTATGGTGGAAGACAATGGTCACATACCAAAAAACCAGGACCAGCGCAGTCAGGATGACTGTGCTCCTGGTTTTTTATTGCACTTCCTTATGACACAAACACTGAATTAAAATTTACCTATTTTTATAGTATGAAGGTCAGAGGTGGTCCTAAGAAATCAGACAGGGTGTTAAGGTATAGTATCTGATTTAAAAAGGATCACACATAATGAGTAGAATACGAAAAAGC
>PFNE01000036.1 GCA_002791835.1 Alphaproteobacteria bacterium CG_4_10_14_0_8_um_filter_37_21
CACTTTTTCAACGATTAATACTGGATTTAATGGGATACAAACGGTTTGCATAAGTTACTCCAGGAAATATCATAGAGCCCATTTCTATACTCCTGGAAATAGCAAAGAGCCACCTATAGACGATAAGATAGATGTATATGTTTTCAATGTGTGCAAAGTTTACGAATATGCTAATATTAGACTATATATATAAAATTTTATATAAGAGCCTTTAATGGATAGCTTTACATGGAATAAAATTATAGCAGGTGTTTTATGTGCGCTGCTTATCATAAAAATAGGTGACATCACATCACAGCAAATTATCCATGTCGAAAAATTAAGCAAACCCTCTTTCATTATTGATGTTGCAGAAGTACAAACTAGTAGTGATGACATACAGCCAACAGGGCCTGCAGATATAACCCCTTTACTGATAAATGCCAATATTGCAAATGGTGAAAAATTATTTAAAAAATGTATGCAATGTCATACACCAAACAAAAGCGGCATGCATAAAGTTGGCCCCAATTTGTGGAATATAGTCATGCAAGATTATGCAATACAGGATGGTTATGCTTATTCTTCAGCACTGACTAACCTTAAAGGGCAAAAAAAATGGACAACAGATAATTTAAATAAATTTTTATATAAACCAACACAGTTTATTAAAGGTACGAAAATGTTATTTGTAGGCTTAAAAAAAGATCAAGATAGAGCAGATATAATTGCTTACTTAAATCAACAAAGCGATAGTCCTGTAAAATTACCATAAAATCTGTTAATCTAGCGAAAACATACTAAAGTATTTCATGTGACTGCCACAAAAACATTTACAGCAAACGTAGAAGATAGCGGCCTCAGACTTGATGTTTTTATGGCACAACATTTTCCGGCTGAGTCAAGATCCCTTGTTCAAATGTGGATCAAAATTGGTGCTGTACAATGCAGTACCGTTAGCAAGTTAAAAGCATCTTACAAAGTGCACAGCGGTGAACTTTACACCATACAAATACCAGAACCCATACCAGCTGCACCCCAGGCCGTTAAAATAGATTTTGATATCGTCTATGAAGACAGTCATATTTTAGTACTGAATAAACCTGCAGGACTGGTCGTTCACCCAGCTGCAGGACATTATAACGATACGCTGGTCAATGGTTTATTATACCATTGCACAGACTTATCTGGCATTGGTGGTGTCTTAAGACCTGGTATTGTCCATAGACTAGACAAAGACACATCTGGTTTGATGGTTGTTGCAAAGCACGACAAAGCGCATAATGGTTTAGCAGAACAGTTTCAAGATAAAGGCAATGAAAAAGGGTTATCGCGCCAATATATTGGCTTTACCTGGGGCATGCCACAACATGCTGAAGGCGACATGCAAACACAAATAGCGCGCGATCCGCACAACCGTCAAAAAATGGCTGTTGTCGAATCTGGCGGCAAATTTGCACATACGCATTACCATGTATTAAAATCTTACGGTCATAACATTCCAATAGATCAGCGTATTTCTAAAATAGCGTTCACCCTATATACAGGCAGAACCCACCAGATAAGAGTACATTGCCTACATAATAAACTACCCATGATTGGGGATCCGTTATATGGAAAATCTGCAACAAAAGCGCGTAAAAATGTATGGCCAACTGAAGTTGTCGGTTTCCCACGTCAAGCTTTACATGCTGCGCATTTAAGCTTCACACACCCCATAAGCGGCGACTTCTTATCTTTTGATGCTAAGCTTCCCAAAGATATGAAAAATTTAGAAGATACTCTACATGTTCAAAATAATTAAATATATTTTCCCAATAATTTATACAAGCTTATTAGCCTATGACAGCAATAGTGTTGTAGAAAAAAAAGTTAACGCTTATATTTATGAACACAAGGAAGAAGATCTGAATAAATATTTATTTGAACAAAAAGCTAAAGACAATCCTGCAGCCTATTTTCAACATGGCTATTTATATATTTCTGGCGCAAAGCCTAAAAATGCTGGGTTAGCCAATTTTTATTTTTTAAAAGCAATTGAGCATAGTAAGCACAATGTTGACATTAAACGTATGGCGCAAAAAGCTATGGCCGACAGTTTATATAGTGGGGATGGCTGCCAGCAATCACTTAAGTTAGCCCACGACTATTACTTAGCCTCTGCCAAACTTAAATACCCACCAGCCATGTTTAATGTTGCCATAACTTTTAAGGAATTAGGCCATAGCAGACAATATAAAATGTGGAAGTCAAAATACAAAAGACTTAAAAAGTCACCTTTCTAAAACATTGTTTAAACACAATCCTAAAGTTTTAAGCATGTTCAATCATTCATTCTAACAATAAAGATGACGACCAAGCTAAATTAATTTTTTCCTGAACAGTGTTTTTAGAAAGCCGTGTGTGAAGGCATTTAAAATTAACATGTTCCATATTCTGATCTTGATTCATGCAACTAAAAACCACTTTTTCAGCGCCAGTTTTTGGATCTTTTTGCACCTGAACGCACTGCCCGCAAATACCTTGCATCATGCATTGCATGGGGGAATTAATACTGGCAACAGCAAAAGATTGTGATTTAAAATGCTGTTTAAAATCGTAAAACCTGAATTTTGCAACAGCTTCCATCATTTTATCAGAACCAATTACGATCATATGATCATATTGATTTAATTCATCTTTATAATAAGACAAGGCATCAATTATATTACCTTGAAAAAACCGCTCTTGATTAAGACTATCTGATAATAGCCATGAAGCATCTAATTTCTCTTCACAAATCCATGTAATATGATGGGCTGCTTTTTGAATTTCATCTACTTTAAATATACTGGTGTTATTTTTGTAAGCGGCAAAGTAAGAAACCTCTACACCAGACCCCTTAAACTTTTGCCCGATTGAGAACAAAACTGCATTGCCAAGCCCACCGCCAATTAATAAGACTTTTTTACAATTATCAGGAATAGTTGTCGGCGCGCCTGTTGGCCCCATTAAAACAACAGGTTCTCCCGGCCGTAAGAAAGAGACCAATTTAGATGATACACCATTTTGAAGTAAAATAACTTTTACAATACCTTGATCTTTATCAACGCTGGCACCCGTTACTGCAAGTGGTTCTATGGTTAACGGAACGCCATTTACTTTCTTTGAAAAGGTTTCATAATTTTGCAATTTATAAAACTGGCCTGGTTCAAAGTTTTGAGAAGCTAACGGTGCATGAATAACAATTTCAATAATATTAGGTGCCAATTCATCAACTGATACAACATGCGCATCCATAGAAGAAACTAGATCTTTTATAGATTTTTTCACATTCTTTTGCTGGTAAAGTACTTGTAAAACGTCACAAACACCATACTTACTACTCGCAAGCGCTTTGACAACGCTTCCAGCATATTCAGGGTTTCTGTCACCAAAGTGAGAAAATCTATGATCCGTTTTTAAAATAAATTTTGACATACATACACTATAAACCGTTTAAATCTATCATACGCAAAGACAAGCATTTTATAAAGCCTCTGTTTATATACGTAATGCAGAAAGAAATAATATCATCGTTTATTTCTGCATTTTTAATCCCCATCATTTAGAACACTACTGATAATATTTAAGGCTCTTTGCTATTTCCAGGAGTATAGAAATGAAGGTGAATAAGGTTTATAGTGACGTAGTAAACTTGAAAATCTACAGAAAAACATCTAAAAATGAGCCCATTTCAACTCCCACTCGACATCAAATCACTTCAAATTGTATCCCAAAGTGTTGATAGCAAAGGAAACTATACACTTGAGGTTGAAAGTACGGCTAAGGGAACACATTGTAAAAAGTGTGGAAAATGGACTGAAAAAGTGTATGGTTTTGGTGATAAAATTACAGTGCGTCACCTGTCTGTTTTTGACAAGGCTGTCTACTTAAAAATACGCGTTATAAGGTATCAATGTGAGTCATGTGA
>PFNE01000004.1 GCA_002791835.1 Alphaproteobacteria bacterium CG_4_10_14_0_8_um_filter_37_21
CTCTTGCGACCAGTAAAGGATCGAGTCATTCAGTTTTCTCCTAACTCTATATAGAGTTCTTATCAAAGGTACTTAAATTTATATAACATTGTGATTGTTTTACAAGCATCACACAGCTTTACTATATACCATAGACATTTATTTAAAAATTTAAAAGAATAAAAGAATAAAATGAAATATCTGTGTGCTAGATGTAAAGAAACCTCCCCCAAAAAAATCTAATTTTTACCGAGGGAGGAAGATAATCTATAAGCTTATTTTAGTGATGCTTTTGCACCAGCTTCTTCAATTTTCTTTACTAATGCTTCACCATCAGCCTTGCTACATGCTTCTTTAACAGGCTTTGGAGCCGCTTCAACTAAGT
Source organism: Alphaproteobacteria bacterium CG_4_10_14_0_8_um_filter_37_21 (assembly GCA_002791835.1). Lineage (GTDB taxonomy): Bacteria > Pseudomonadota > Alphaproteobacteria > Paracaedibacterales > UBA11393 > UBA11393. The sequence goes on from PFNE01000004.1 coordinate 365, forward strand.
CTTTAGCTTCTTTTAAGCCAAGTCCTGTAATTTCGCGAACAACTTTAATTGCTGCGATTTTATTTGATCCAGCACTTTCAAGTACAACATCAAATTCTGTTTTTTCAGCAGCAGCTTCTCCGCCAGCAGCAGCAGGTGCAGCAACAGCAACAGCAGCTGAAGCAGACACGCCCCATTTATCTTCTAATAATTTAGAAAGCTCTGAAGCTTCCAATACTGATAATGTTGATAGTTCTTCAACGATTTTTTCTAGTTTTGCAGACATTAAGTCTCTCCTTAGTTTTATTATTTATCTTACAGAATTAATTAAAGTTACTTAAGCGGCTGATTTGGCTTGAATAACACGTGTTACGCATGATGCAGGCTCTTTCAAAAGCTTTGCAATCTTCGTAGCAGGTGCTTGAAGCAATCCAACCAGTTTTCCTCTTAGCTCGTCCAAAGATGGCATTGTAGCTAATGCTTGCACATCAGCAGCATTTAAAGCTTTACCATCCATTAGTGCGCCTAAAACTTGCAATTTATCATTTTTTTTTGAAAATGATACCGCAACTTTAGCAGCAGCAATAGGATCTGCAGAAAAGGCTAAAGCAGTTGGGCCTGAAAAATATTCAGACAAACTTTCAGCTTCAGTTCCTTTAATGGCGATTTCTGCAAGGGTGTTTTTATAAACCTTATAACTTGCTCCAGCAGCGCGCATTTCACGACGAAGCAATGTTGCTTCACCAACAGTTAACCCAGATTGGCGGGTTACAACTATTAATGATGCATCATCCATACGTTGTTTAAGCTCACTTACCAGAACTTCTTTTTGATTCCGGTTCATTGTTTACTCCTATACAGTTTACTTTAAGTTCAAATTGAACTTACTTAACAGAAGAAGCTATAAACAATAAACATTGTCTACGTGCTTACCTTCTGTCTATGCAGGCTTGTTACACTTAAGCGAATATCGCACCTACAGTCTTCGACACGAAGCACTTTATTACTTCGTTATCTTGGGCGTGCTACATGTAGCACACCCAAGAATTTCTTAAATCAAACTAGCTGATCACAAATTCAACACCGCCACCCATTGTGGATGACAAGGACATTTTTTTAACTAACGTTCCTTTAACGCCAGCTGGGCGTGCTTTTTGAATTGTATCAACTAAACATTGAATATTTTCTTGCAAAGCTTCTGCTTTAAAACTTGCCTTACCAACGCCAGCGTGGATAACACCATTCTTTTCTGTACGGTATTCAACTTGTCCACCCTTAACATCCTTAACAGCTTTTGCAACATTAACTGTTACTGTACCTGTTTTTGGATTTGGCATAATGCCACGTGGACCCAAAATACGCGCTACACGACCGGCCATGCCCATCATATCAGGCGTTGCGATACACTTATCAAAGTTGATTTCGCCTTTTTGAATTTGCTCTACTAAATCTTCTGCACCAACAATGTCAGCTCCAGCTTCTTTAGCTTCATCAGCTTTAGGCCCTTTTGCAAAAACTGCAACGCGATAAGTTTTACCTGTTCCATTTGGAAGTTGCAAAACACCACGTAAATTTTGCTCTGCTTTTTTTGCATCAACATTTAAATTCATTGCAATTTCAATTGTTTCATCAAATTTTGCTGTCGCATTTTCTTTGATTACTTTAACGGCGTCAGCTAAAGAATACTGTATTTTTTTATCAATCGCCGTTTTAATTTTTTTGATTCTTTTTGATACGAATGCCATTTTCTACTCCACCACTTCTAAACCCATGGAACGTGCAGAACCCACAAGCATTTTTGCTGCAGCATCAATATCGTTCGCATTGAGGTCAACCATTTTTTTCTCAGCAATTTCACGAATTTGTGTCATTGTTACTTTACCTGCTTTTTCACGGCCAGGTGTCTGGCTACCTTTTTTCAAGTTAGCGGCCTTCTTTAAAAAATAGCTGTTTGGTGGTGTTTTTGTGATGAACGTAAAGGTTCTATCTGCATAACATGTAATAACGACTGGAATTGGCATTCCAGGCTCCATGCTTTGTGTTTGTGCATTGAATGCTTTACAAAATTCCATAATATTTAAACCTTTTTGACCCAAAGCTGGACCAATAGGTGGTGACGGATTTGCCTTTCCAGCTGCAACTTGCAACTTGATAAAGCCGATTACTTTTTTAGCCATTTTATCCTCTTTATTTAAAGGGTGCGGTACGATGCGACTAAACATCTCCCACTATTTAACATTGCACATTTTAAAATGTACGCTTTAATTACACAAGATTACGATGTTTTTTCAACCTGTGTAAATTCTAGTTCAACTGGTGTTGGACGGCCGAAAATCATAACAGAGACTTTCAAACGACCTCTTTCATGCTCAACTTCTTCAACAACACCAGAGAATGATGTAAATGGACCGTCTGTTACACGAACACTTTCACCAACATCGAACGTATATACGTGACGTGGTGCATCTACAGAACGTTCTACTTGCTTTAAAATACGTTTAACTTCACGTTCAGAAACAGCTGATGGGCGACCATTGGGACCCAAGAATGAAGATACTTTAGGCACATTTTTAACAAGCAACCAAGCAGCATCATTTAACACCATTTTCACTAAGATATAACCAGGAAAACACTGTTTTTCAACTTCAACTTTTTGGCCACGCCTAATTTCAATAACAGATTCAGACGGCACAAGCATCTCTTCAAAATGAGAGCTAATACCCTTTTTTGCAGCATATTCTTCTATCAATGCCACTGTCTTTTTCTCAAAACCAGAATGTACATTAATCACATACCAACGTGCTTTGCTTTCTTGTTCCATCTTACCCTACAACATTCAATAATTTTAAAACTTTATGAACACCCGTATCAACGATCATAAAAAATATGGAAGCAATTAAAGCTAGAATAAAGACAAACAAAGAAGTCATCATAACTTCTTTACGGGATGCCCATGTTACTTTTTTACCTTCTGCCTTTACTTCACCGTAAAAACGCGAAGCTCTAACAAAAATATTCGCCTTACTCATAATTACATCCCATCATAATAACAATTTGAATCTCTTCATGGCAGGAGTGGAGGGAATCGAACCCACAACCTTCGGTTTTGGAGACCGACGCTCTAGCCAATTGAGCTACACTCCTAAAAAAGACTGTGCCCTATCATTATATAACACACATTCTAACATTAATACACGAATTCGAACTTTTTGTAAAGAACATTATGACGCTGCTTTGCACATTAACAGACCTTTTTGATACCTTATAATCGCTTACCAAGTTCATAAAAATGAATTTTCTTGACATTTCTGTTTTTAATATTACATATTAATAGAACAATTTTACTAGACAGGAATATCAATATGAACAGAAATCTATTTTTAATGCTTTTCTTAGATAGTGTCGTCATGAGATTTTCAGCCATAGAACTAAGCACCTTATATGAACCGCAGCCAGGAAT
>PFNE01000045.1 GCA_002791835.1 Alphaproteobacteria bacterium CG_4_10_14_0_8_um_filter_37_21
CATTTTTAGATGTTTTTCTGTAGATTTTCAAGTTTACTGCACCACTATAAACCTTATTCACGGTCATTTCTATACTCCTGGAAATAGCAAAGAGCCAAAAATTAAAGGTGGCCCAGTAAACCCTAAAAAAAGTAACGAATGCCCTTTTCTAGAACTTAACACATCTTTTATGAATGATAAAAATTTCACTCAGTAACCCCAAACACTATGCATCTGCGCATAAAGTTTATAATACCACACTGTTTATATATTTAAAAAATTCTAACACCTTTCACAGCATACGAAAAAATCGTGTGTTCAAGTATTATCCCTTCCTTTCATGACACGCATTTGCAAAAAAAGAGTAGACCTTTTAAAGTGTAAAATAGTTATTTAATCTATATTCTGCCATGTTTTCTGCTTTTGAACGCAAAGTTGCACTGCGTTATTTATTTTCTTCTAAAAAAGAGGGTTTTGTATCCTTTTTTGCCATATTTTCTTTCCTTGGTATTGCCTTGGGTGTGGCAACACTTATTATTGTCATGTCTGTTATGAATGGCTTTCGCACCAATTTATTAACAGCCATCATTGGTATGCGTGGGCATGTACTGGTTATGCAGAAGGACCAACCAATTGAAAGCACAAATACAGATTTACTCAATACAATTCATCAAGAAAACATTGAATCTGCCTACCCCATGATTGAAAAACAAAGTATTATATCTTTTCGGGGGCAAACAAAAGGTGTGATGGTACAAGGCCTAACGGCAAAAACTTTTACTGCACGCGAACCTTTACGTAAAAGCGTTGATGATCATAGCTTAAACAACTTCAAAGATGATGGTCTTTTTTTGGGATGGCGCCTTGCAATGGAGCTGGGTCTTAAAACAGGAGATCGCTTTAGTCTGATCACGCCTGAAGGCAATCAAACTGCTTTTGGTACAATTCCAAGACAAAAATCTTTTAAGGTTGCTGGCATCTTTAATTACGGTATGCATATTTATGATAAAAGTTTTGTCTTTATGCCCTTAGATACAGCCCAAAATTTATATAAAATGGGCCACAAAGTAACGCATATAGACATATTCTTAAAAGATGTTTTGCAAGCTTCCCTTGTGGCGGAAACACTATCAAAGCGTTTAAAGGATGAATACTTAGTCTTAGATTGGAAACACCAAGATCAAGGCATATTTCATACTGTAGAGGTTGAGCGCAATGTCATGTTGTTAATCCTCTCCCTCCTCATCATCATTGCCGGCTTTAACATTACATCCAGCTTAATCATGATGGTTAAAGATAAAACGCGCGCCATTGGCATTCTTAAAACATTTGGGGCAACACAAAAACAAATTACACGTATTTTTGTTAGTATCGGTTTAATCATTGGTTTTGTAGGAACCTTTTTAGGCGTTGGATTGGGAAGTCTGTTTGTTATCTACATTGAAAATATACAACATTTTATAGAATATCTTATTCAAGCAGAGCTTTTTTCAGCAGAAGCCTATTTTCTATCAAAACTACCGGCTGTTTTGTCTATAAAAGATATCTTGTTTGCCTGTAGTATTTCAACGGTACTGTCTTTATTGGCAAGCTTTTTTCCTGCACGCCGTGCTGGCAGTCTGCACCCAGTAGAATCGCTAAAAGAATAAAGTGTTAACTAGTTGACAAAATTTGAAAGTTTGCCGATGATAAAATTATAGTTATGTAAGAGAAAAATAATTCTGTGATGAAGAAATCAATAGTTCATATACATAAAATTTATCAAATATTTTATACAGGTATTGCATTCATATGCGTAAATTTTGCAGACACTCTACATGCTGAAAATTCGCCTGAAAAAATCATCGTTCATGAAAGCAAAAAACAAGCGGGCTTATATTATATTGAATGCAAAAAAACAGGTCTTTTCATTGCTTTAGAAAAAATTACAACAGAAAATATAACTGATTGGATTAACTTTGCTAAACGACAAGAAAATAATTATGGGCGGGCACTCAATAAATATGCTGCTAAAAAAACGCTTCCAAACCTGAACGGTATAGCGCCTTTTAAAAATCGTTTACTGAACTATGAAGATAAACAGTTATCTAAGTGTAAAAATGATTACGATATGTATGCGGCTTACCTGATGCATACCGATCCAGAAGAATCAGACAAAACAGAAAAATTCGGCACCACGACATCAGTTGAAAACAGTTCTATTGCCATGATTACAACCATACAAATTAGCAAAAATCATGATTTTTATTCAGCACTTGGTATATCTAGAACCGTTGATGAAGCGGTACGCATTAGCAAAAATGGAAAACCCAAAACAACACACATCAATTCTATGCCAATGCATATATATTCATATACCTACCATGTTTTTAAAAAAAATTATCCAAATATTCAAGGCATCATATCAACACCTGTTTTAGCTGTACGTAAAATTCTTCAAAAATTTATCCCAAAAGAATCTATTACAATAGGCGCATCTTTGGAAGACGCTTTTTCTAAACTACCTTGGGTAGAACAGGATCCCACCACCTTTGTGCACAGCATGCCCTCTGAACCTAATTTTTTCAAAGGTGCAGTGATGACAAAAATCAATGGGCAAGGGTTTTTAGGCTACCTCCAAAACAATTTTGACATTAGTTAACAATGAAATTCTTCACATAACGCTTAATTGCAAAGCACATACAAACAACTTATTGGCTTAATTTGGCAATGGCAAGTGTATTGTCAGTTTTTCAGTTAATCTGCATCTAAGAAAAAGAACAAAACTATTTACCCACCATAAAACTTATGTATTAATCAGAACAAAAAACCCCCTTCATGAAACGGGCCTTAAGATGCTAATATGAAAAAAAGTTATTTATTTTATAGTAGGTTATCGTATGGACATGCCACTACCCTTTTGGATTGTGATGCCTTTTATGTTACTCATATCCTCACTATGTTTGGGCCCCACATTATCACCTAGATGGTGGCATCAATTAGAAGTACCTGTTCTGATATCTGTAACCCTGCTAACAATACTTGGATTTATGCTGTCCTGGGGAACAGGATTAACCATTGAACATGTTCAACATGTTCTCTCCCTTGAATATATTCCGTTTGTCGTTTTGATTTACACACTATATACGGTAAGTACAAGTTTAAAAATATCTTTAGAAGGACAAGCCAGCACTGCAAAAAATGCTCTATTTCTTTTATTTGGGGGCATTTTTGCAAGTGCTATTGGCACAACCGGCGCCAGTATGCTTTTAATATATCCCTTTTTAAAGTGGAACCACGACCATCCATATAAAACGCACTTAACGATCTTTTTTATGTTAATTGTCAGCAACATTGGCGGTTCCTTAACCCCACTTGGTGATCCCCCACTTTTTATTGGTTTTTTACACGGCGTCCCATTTCAATGGCCACTACTCAATTTATTCCCTAAATTTATATTCACAATGACCTATCTTCTTCTCATTTTTATTGTATGTGATATTTTTTTTAAACGGTTTCAAAAAGTAACACGACAAAATATTAAAAGAACTTTTGTTCTTTTGAAAACCAAAAGAGAACCTTCAGACACACCATGTACTGTGCCGTTTAAAATACAAATAGAGGGAAAAACTCAAATCATTTTGATTCCACTTATTATTATGGTCCTTATATTTTGCAGTGGTACATCTACTCCTTTATTTTTACGAGAGGGCTTATTGCTTCTGATTGCAGCTACATCACATATTATTGATCGTCAGTATCATGGATTTTTATCGAAAAAGGGTCACTGGTTGCCAGTTCTGGAAGTTTGCCGTGTATTTTTGGCCATCTTTATTTGTGTGTCCCCTATTTCTTTGATGCTACAGCAAGGTGCAAATGGCCCTTTTGTAGATCTGTTAGAAATTGCAAATGCTGGTGGCACACCAAATAACCATTTATACTATTGGATAACAGGCATGTTCTCTGCCTTTTTAGATAATGCACCAACCTATTTGATTTTCTTTAAGATGATCGGTGGTAGTGCCCAAGATATTATTCAAAATCATAACACAACCCTTCAAGCCATATCGGTTGCATCCATATTTTTTGGTGCCATGACCTATATTGGAAACGCACCTAACTTCATGGTAAAAAGCATCGCAAAACAACATGATATAGAAATGCCCTCCTTTATAGGATATATCGGATGGACATGCATTTTGTTACTGCCTGTCGTTATCCTGGTGCAACTTATTTGGTTTTAACACAACTGCCAATATTGTGTATGGTTGTGCAGCATTTTAGCAAAAAGTGCACCTTTTTATTATATGTGCATTTTTTGCCATCCCATTAACCTTTTGTTTACAAAGAACTGAATAAACTGAACATGTAAAGTTTATTTAAAATACAATATATTTGTGGAACTCTTAGTAGACATTTTTAAAAAATTAGGCATGGTAAAAACTGCCAGCATCTTAGGTGGTGTTGGCATGGTTTTTGCATTCCTGATCTTTTTTGTCAGTAGTTCACTAGCCCCAGAAATGGGTATCTTATATTCAGATCTAGAGCCTGGGGATGCTACAAAAATTGTAGATCGCTTAAAAAGCACCGGAATACCCGTTGAAATTAACCATCATGGTATGCAAATTTTAGTACCAAGAAACAAAATCGCTGAACTACGCATGGAGTTTGCATCTGACGGATTACTGACAGGCGGCATTGTTGGCTATGAAATGTTTGATAAAGCCGATTTACTGGGCACAAGTAGTGCAGTTTTAGATATAAATCATTTGCGCGCAATAGAGGGTGAAATAGCAAAATCAATTAAATCTATCAATACAGTTCAATCTGCACGCGTCCACTTAGTTGTACCAAAAAAAGAACTTTTTTCAAGGTCGCAGTCACAACCCTCTGCATCTATTGTTTTAAAAATGAAAGGCAGTCACAGATTATCTGCCAATCAAATTCAAGCTGTTCAAGCACTTGTCTCAACCGCTGTTTTAAATATGACCAATGATCGCATATCTATTATTGATGATAAGGGAACCTTACTATCACGTGGTCGTGATGGATCTTCTTCTGGTGATAACCTATCTGCGTATACAACCATGAAAGAAGAATATGAAGAAAAAATTTCCAGACAAATAGAACAACTCCTAGAACGCACCCTTGGCCCAGATCAAGTTCGCGTTGAAATATCTGCCGATATGGATTTTGACAAAATCACCACACAGTCAGTAGATTACGATCCTGATGGACAGGTTCTTAAATCCCTCACTTCTTCTGAAGAGGCGGCTAATTCAAACGAGTCAAGTGGCGACGCTGTCAGTATTCAAAACGCTGTTCCAAATCAGGAAAATACAGGTGGTGGAAACGCTTCCAACAAAAATACATCCAACAAGATAGAGGAAAATAAATCTTACGAAATTTCCAATAAAACCACCACAATTGTAAAGGAAGTTGGGGGTATTAAACACTTGTCTGTAGCGGTACTTGTAAATGGAGATTATAAAAAAAATGACAATGGAAAAATGGAATATAGTCCACGTTCAGAAGACGAGATAAATAAAATAACAGAGCTTGTTAAAACAGCAGTGGGTTATAAAAAAGAACGTAATGATTCTATTAAAGTTGTTAATTTGAAATTTAATGCACCACCTGAAGAAATGAAAATTTTAGAACCCAGCATCATAAATTATATCTTCAATGCTATTGATTTTAGAAAACTGATAGAGCTCAGCATTGTTGGTCTATTTGCACTTATTATTATATTACGTTTTATCAAACCTGTTCTTGTGCGCTTCATGAGTTTGGGTAAAATCGGTGCACTTTCAGACCAGCAAAACACAGCGTATGAACAAAGTGCCGGGTATTCTAATTCCCCTGGGGATGCTGCATATATCATGAATAATCCTCAAGCAGACCCTTTTGATATAGACTTAGAAAACATTGAAGGTAAAATGAAAGCGTCATCGGCAAATAAAATAAATCAATTGGTGGAAAAAAATCCTGACGAAAGTGCTTCAATTTTAAGGTCATGGTTATATGAAGAGGATAGCAAGTAATGTCTGCAACGTTTCCGCCTCACCTACAGCAAAAACTAGATAAGCTATCTGGAAAAGATAGAGCAGCTATTTTAATGCTATCTTTACCAGAGAAAATCACATCAGAAATTTTCAAATTTCTAGAACTGTATGAAATTAGAGACGTTTCATTAGCCATGTTACGCGCAAAACAAATGGATATTGATATCATAAAAGCTGTCAGCATTATGTTCGTCTCACAGTTATCATCTGCAAAGGGTATGATTGGATCCACTGAAGGTGTTAAACGTTTATTAACAAAACTGCTTCCAAAAGATCAAGCAGATACAATTTTAGAAGAAGTGAAGGGCACTGCAGGACGAACAGTGTGGGATAGACTTGGCAATGTAAACGTTGAAAGCTTAGCCAGCTATTTAAACAATGAATACCCTCAAACAATAGCTGTTATCCTGTCTAAAATTCCATCTAGCAGTTCTGCTAAAGTTCTGGCGCGCCTAGAGGATGACCTTTCCAATGATGTGATTAACAGAATGCTGGATATGGACGCTGTTAAAAAAGAAGTTATAGATGATATAGAAAAAAATTTAAAATTAGAATTTATGAGCAGCTTATCAAGAACCTACAAACAGGACTCATACTCAAACATTGCTGAAATATTTAACGCAATGGATAGAACAGCAGAGACACGACTCATGAAGAATTTGGAAAAAACAAATGACGCGCATGCAAAAAAAATTAAAAATTTAATGTTTACTTTTGAGGATCTCAAGAAAATGGATGACCAAAGTTTGCAAACATTAATACGAAGTGTTGATAAAAATCAATTGGCAATTTCATTAAAGGGTGTAGATGATGTCATTAAAGAACAATTTTTTGCCTGCATGACAGAACGTGCAGGGAAACTGCTGCATGATGAACTTGAACAATTAGGCCCCGTCAGGTTAAAGGCCGTTGAAGAAGCACAAATGCAAGTCATCAGCAAAGCAAAGGAGTTAGCTGAGGCTAACGCCCTATTCCTGCCTAATTTAGCAGATGCAGAAGATTCAAATAATAAATTAATCGAATAAAATGGTGCAAAAAATGACACAAGAACTTTTCACAACTTACAAACCACCATCTTTTGACGGCCCTAGCGATCAAGCTCAATTCATGACACAAGGTGAACAACTTACACTAAAAGAAAAATCTTATAACGAAGGATTCCAAAAAGGATTTAATGATGGACAAAAATACGGACATGATACCGCCTTAGAAGAACATGATACATATGTAAAACAAATTCTAGAAAAACTATATGATGCCATACAAATATTAAAAGAAAATAATCAAGATTATACAACACACTTAACACAACATGTGAACTATAGTGTGGCCCTTATTATTAAAAAGCTTTTTCCATTTTACTTAAAAAGAGAGGGGAAATCAGAATTACGTGATTTTGTAAAACATACAGTAACGTCATTATTAGATAAAAACGGGATAAAAATTTTTCTAAATCCATCCATGTTGCCCCATGTAAAAAAATATATAGATCAACAGCCCGATAAGAATGAGGGGATTCATCTTATGGAAGATAATACGCTAGATAACTATGCCTGCACAATGAAATGGAAATGTGGTGGTGGGTTGTACGACATCAACAAATTACATGACAAAATAGATGTTTTATTAAAGAATGGGCTGAATCTTAGAAAAACTAACATTCAAACTGAAACACTATCAACTGAAAATGAAGCAGTAAATAACACGATAACGGAGAGCGAAAATGTTTAATGATGATGAAACACCAAAAAATACACAAAGCACTGAAACAAAACAACAGACAATAGGCGCTGAAGAACTGCAAGCAAAAGAAACTGGGGATAAAGGTCCTAAAAAATTTAATGACGTTAACGATCTGCAGGCTGTATACGATGTGCCTGTCCAAGTTTCTGCTGTTCTTGGTCGCGCCAGCATGCCGGTTAATCAGTTGTTAAAGCTTGGCCGTGGTGCTGTTATCGAACTTGATAAGCGTGTTGGTGAATCAATTGAAATAATGGTCAACAACAAATTAGTAGCTAAAGGCGAAGTTGTTGTTGTTGATAACCATTTAGGTGTGACGATGACTGAAATTGTAAAATCTGATAGTTTTGATTAGTATATGATGAAATACAGTTCTTATATAACGCTTATGCTGTTTGCAAACCTACCTGCCCTACATGCAGAGGTGATTCAGCCCAAAAGTATATCAATATGGCAAAAAGTAGCATCTTTCTTTGATACAAATGATCATGAAGATACAGACCCCCTACCAGACGCATTATCGATTAACAACACAAAAGATGAACTTCATAACGATCATACTGCTAAAAAAAACATCTTACCTAATATACAGGGTGCTTACTATTTATCCTCCATCATCTATAGCAACCATAAAAATTGGTCTATCTGGCTTAATGATCAAATTATTCAACCCGATCGGATACATCAATTATCACACATATTAATTAAACGCGTCAGTGCAAACAAAATAGAATGCACAATCACTAATCAAGATAAAACGTTCACTTTATGCCCCAATCAAACATTGGATCTTTCAAATGGTCATATTCTAAACGGAGACCAGAGAAAATCTATTCTTTCCACACCAGCTGATGACGACGATTTTACGCTCAATGAATCTCCATAAATCAAATCATGTAAAGACGCATTTTTTTATACAGATAACCCATTACAAAAAAATATTTATATACCGATGAAACAGATTTTCTATAGATCATTGTTTTTTCGTTTTATTCACTTTGCATGAACCCATTTTTGTCAATAAGCATTACATTGTTTTGTGCTACAGGTATATTGCCACAATAATGTAAAAGAATTTTTACCATTCTCTAGTCACTAGAGGGGGAATATTGCTTCTTTAGTGCATCAAACGTGTGGGCGGTTATCTTGCCCACTAAAGTTGCACTTTTTTCTAAGGCATCTGTTTTTTCTGTCAACATTTCTTCGTTAACCCCTTGTTGCTTTCTTAAATTTGATATTATTGTATTTATCGTTTTTGTATACTTGTTCCATTCTGTGCTTACGTCTTCAAATGTACTTACGTTGTACTTTTCAAAAAAGAATATAAGTATTGTGCGTACAGGATCTTCAACTATTTCTAGTGTTTTACCTTCTTCATTATCTGGCCCCTTTTGACCTAATTCTTCAGAACTTGACGCGGATGGCATAAATCGGGACTGTGCAGTTAGCGTTAACAGATCCGAAATATCTTCACCTGAAGGAGGATTGCTATCCCCTTTGTTCATTTTTTTAGTACCTGCTTCTGGAAAAACATTGTCCCTAGCCGTAGGACTGTTCACTGGGGGCACGACAACCCATTCTGAGGTCTCATCTATTGGGGAAGCCGAATTGACTACTGGTGTTTCTGATGCCATAGAGCTTATCGTTAATGCTGTTGTTAACTTAAGAACTTTGAATATATTCCTCATTTTAAACCCTATAATTTTATTAATTGATCTACTTAAAATAATATCGTTTTTAAAATATTTTTACAAGTATTTATTTTAATTTTTAATCAATTTCAATCTTGTGAAATATTTCCATACACAAAGCTTTAAAATTCTTTTATACTTAGCAGCATACACTGGTTCGTAAAGATGGCTGTTTTGCAAAAAATAAGATCAATAATATTTGACCTTGTCTTCTATAGTTTTTCTGTAACAATACTAATTGTGTGCTGCCCGCTTATTTGGATATTGCCGCGTTCCTTTTTAGAAAAAGTTGCGTTCCTATGGGCTAAAACATCACGATACCTTCTGTATAAAATAGTTAGATTAAAAGTTGTTTTTCATAACCTAGATAAGATTCAAGATTTAACAAAAAATGGCCCAGTTATCTTTGCTTGTCAGCATCAATCTGCCTTAGATGTTATTCTACCCTATTTTATTCTTAAGAAATTTTCGGTTGTTCTTAAAAAAGAACTGCTCTATATTCCTTTAATTGGATTATACCATCTGCGATTAGGGTCAATTTTTGTTAACCGAAAACGTGGCTTACTTTCTATACGCCATATGTTTAAAAACGCACAAAAACAAATATCCTTAAAGCGTAGTATTTTAATTTATCCAGAGGGGCACCGTTTTAAGCCAGGTGATAAAATTAATTGCCAGCCAGGCGTTTTTCTTTTGTATCAAAAATTAAATTGCACGGTTATCCCCATATCTTTAAACACCGGCCTATTTTGGGGAAGGCGTACACCCTTTAAAAAACCTGGAACCATTAGCGTAAAGATAGAGCCTGCTATAAATCCCGGCCTTAAAAAAATAGAATTCATGCAAGCGTTGAATGAATCTTTTCAAAAAAAGACAGCGTCGTGACGGTGCATTTTATCATAACTAGACCTCTTGAAAATTGTGATATTTTAAAACAACGCCTTCCCCAAAAATGTGTAACATACTTACCAGTCATACGTTACGAAAAAATAAAAGATGCTTTACAAATAAAAAATGCACATACGTATGATTATATTGTAACATCACAATATGCAGCTAAAATGATCGTTACAAATAACTTTGCACCGCAATCAACATATTACTGTGTAGGCTCTGTTACTGGGGAGATATTGCAAAACCACAATTACATAACAGTGAAACCAAAGGCCCATAATGCAGAAGCCCTTATAGCCCTTATCAAGAATGAACATAGACCTAAAAAGGAATTATTATATCTTTGTGGAGAAACAATAAAGTGCCCTATTCACTTATTACTTGCAACCCAAAGCATAGCATGTAAACATCGTATTATCTATAAAACCATCCCCATTCAAAATAATTGGAGGCATATTTTACGTTCTAAAGACATGAAAACTATTGTATTTTATTCCAAGCAAAGTTACGATTTGTTTATTAAAGATGTAAAAACACATCACCACATTACGGACGTCGCAGTATGTCATGCAATTTGGGTTTTGCCAGCTGCTTCAGCCATTAAAGCCAATGACTATACTGCAAACATTAAGTGGAAAAAAATCAGCGTTATAAATTCAACGGATGATTTGATTCAATTTATTCATAAGGAAACCAACCTATGACACACGCTCAAACAAAACAAACAGATATATCCATAGAAGTACCAACTCTCTCTAAACAGGCCAAGACACAAAATGGGGAAAAAGAGCGGCAATACACTGCCCCCCCAGTAAAACAAACATCTTTCACCTTTATTATGCTATCTAGTTTGGTAACATCCCTAAGTGTTTTGGCTGTAACTGTTGCAACTGCTAAAATGTGGCGACCAAAATTATTTCCAGAGCTAAAAAAAATAGAAAGCTTAGAAAAAGATATGATAGCCCTTCATCAAGAGATGCTGTCCTTAAACGGTGACACAAAAAACAAAGAATTATTAAACAATGAAGTAGCGTCTTTAAAGCAGGAAATTGACAAAGCCAAAACAGATATAAAAGTTAAAATGGCAGAGGTAAACAATAAGATCAATACCGTCACATCTGAACAAAAAAACAATTCCACACCCCAAGAAGAAAAAACCTTAGAGGAAGATAGTATTGAAGAGGACTCCCCTAAAATCAGTATGGATGCTGGCGTTTTCCATGTGCAATTTTTAACTGCCATTGAAGAAAACAAACCCTTATCAAAGTATTACGAGCAAGCGGGAAAATTAGACATATCCGACGAATTTCAACATATTATTAACGATATAAAAAAAATTAATTTTGAAAAAATACAATCAGATGAAGAACTATCTGACAGCTTCAAGCAAATGCATAGCGATATACTTCAAGACACAATGATTACAAAAAACGCACAAACTAGTCAAAAAAACCTTGTTGATAGCATTGCTGAAAATATTCAAATAACACATAATAATCAACCAAATAGAGCACAACTAAAATCTGATTTTATCATGGCCAAACGACTGCTTGACAGGGATGACCTTGAGGGCACCATAGACATTTTAACGCCTTATGCACACCACAAAAATGTGCGTATATGGATTAAACATGCACAAGAACGAATAGATCACGATGATGCGATCCAAAATGTCAGAAACTTTAAAGGACCCTATAGTAAATGACTTTTTTAAAAACACTTAAGGCAACATTACTGCTTGGCATATTAGGCGTCGTGATCGTGGCTGTTACCACATTTACGGGCATGGCAACCTTAGAAGTGAACAACACAGTTATCGAAATGCCATTTTCTTATTTAATTGTTGGTTTAATTGGGTGCTTTCTTGTTTTATTGATAAGTACCAGTGTATGGAAATTCTTATGGGCTATTCCTGAAAAATATCAACAGTTTTTAAGTAAAAAACGATCACAAAAAGCTTTAAACTTAATTATAGAGGGCCTAACTGCACTAAGTGCGCGGCAACCAGCAGAGGCATTAGAGTTAGCAGAACAAGCCTTAGCTTTAGATCCTAAAAACCCAATTATGCTTGTTGTTAATGCCTTTGCAGCGCAGCAAGCAAATCAACACGATAAGGCTTTAACATCATTTAATCAAATGATGAAAGAAACACGCTTAAAGTTTTTGGCAACACTTGGGTTAATTGACATAGAGAAACAAAATAATAAAATTTTAAAAGTACAAAGCCTCTTAAAAAAAGCCTTACAATTACGTCATGATTCAAGCTGGGTTATCAATGAAATTTTAGATAACAACATAAAGTGCATGCTTGCAGGACATGTCATAAATATAAAAGATCAAAAATATTCAAAGCTAATTGATAAAAAACAGTGGGCACACCATGTGGCACTGTATCATGCCTTTGCCGCGCAAAAAGCAATGGAACTTAATAATATAGTAGACACTAAAACCAATTTAAAAAAAGCAATTGCAGAGCAAGAAAACTTTACCTGGGTAACGATTAATTTGGCCAAAATTTATCGAGACGAAAAGTCAAACAATAAAGCCTACAAACTGATAAATAAATCACTATCTAAAACACCCCATCCCGATATATTAAGCTTACTTGCTGAAACGACCCCTTGCAAAACACCAACAGAAACATATCATCACTTTTGTGGAGATGTCTTAACAAAAGACAATCATGATAGTTGTTTGTTTTTAAGTAAGCTGGCTGCAAATGCACAACTATGGGGTGAATCCAAAAAATGGGCAGAACGGGCTTTAGAAAAGCGGCCTACCCCGCGTGGTGTTCAACTTCTGAAAACTGCCTGCACAGCGCTACACATTGCTATAGACGCTAATATACTCTACCCTGCCTTAAAACAAGACACAGCTTGGCACTGCATAAAATGTAAAACACCCCATAAAGACTGGCAAATACAATGCCGTAACTGTGAAGGGATCGATTCAATTCAATATTAGTTTATAGTGATTTCAAAAATGATTTTTTTTGCACCCACCTCTACACAATCGAAAATTGGCACCAGCTGCATCAAAATTATAAAAACTGAACGCTATTATACACGCAACCAGTTGTACAACTTTTTTTACTGATTGAAGTTAGGCATAAAGCCATCAACCTTTAAATTCAGTTGCAACAACATACATTTCAGCAGACCCTTTGCGGCTGGATTCAGGCTTAAAGTGTTTAACATTTTTAAAGTGCAATTTAAGACGTTTTAGCAATTTATCTTCTGTACCGCCACGCAAAACTTTACCAACAAGGTGTCCGCCTTTATTTAAGTGTTCCAGTCCAAAGTTTAAGGTGATTTCTAACAGTAACATAATGCGGTCATGGTCAACGGAGGCAATACCGCATGCAGCGGCTGCCATATCGCTTAAAACAACGTCAACTTTTTTGCCCTCTAATTTTGCATTTAAAACGTCTATGGTTTGTGCGTCAGTTACATCACCAATAATTTTAATCGTTCCCGGAACATCTTCATATTCTTGAAGATCCACACCAACAATAAAAGATTTTGGTTTTATTTTTTTTGCAACCTGAAGCCACCCACCAGGCGCCGCGCCAAGATCAACGATGACATTTGCACCATGAAACAGCTTAAATTTTTCTGCCATTTCTTTCATTTTGTAAGATGCCCGAGAGCGGTACCCATCAACCTGGGCCTGACGTACAAAAGGATCGTTCAACTGGCGTTCCAACCAAACGCGCGATGAATGCGTACGTTTCTTCTTACTTTTAATTTTAACTTTATCGCTAATAGATTTATGCGTCATAACAGAACCTTATAAATACTTTACTTCTTTTCGTAATCTCATCATGCCCCAAATATTGAACGTTAATAATAACCCTGAGCAAAGCCCCATTACTTGTTGCGCTATCAGTTGATCTGCAAAAGAAAAGACAATAAATGCTAGCAAAGCATAGCCTACATAACAAGCTGGACCATATTTTTTAGATAAAAAGCGAGAGGTTTTCATACCCACCGAAAAATATGCAACGATTGTTGTAAATCCTGCTAGGAAAAATAGTACCGCCATATAAGCTTCAACATATGGAAAATAAGCCGATAGAATGCGCGGGATATACTGCGAAGAATCTAGACTCGTCCCAAATTCTTGCCACATACCCGATATTAAGACAACTAACAAGGTCATCGTACAAATAATACCTTGTGTTGTTAGCGAAAATATTGCCATACGCGCTTGTCGTTCAGGATGTTTTGTTTTTGTTGTGGCTTGTAGAGTAGAATCAAAACCAACGCCAATATCACCAGCGTACACACCACGTGCAATTCCCTGTTGCATAGCCTGGATGATGCTAGCACCAGCAAAGCCACCAACGGCCGATTGCCCTGTAAAAGCTGAAGATATAACGGTGCTTAAAATAGCAGGAAGCTCCCCAATGTTTTGGAAAATAACCCATAGGCACATAAGAACATACGTAATAATAAATGGCGGCATGAGTGCTGCACAGACATTAGATAGGCGTTTAATGCCACCAAGGGCCGTCCATATAATTAATCCTAGGAAGATTACAATACAGACATAGCGATTTATACTAAAGGTTGTTTGAATCGTATCTGTAATCACAACAAACTGATAAATCTCTACTGCATAAATGCAAAACAGAACAGCGACGATATTTGGGACAAAAGGACTTTTAAAAGTTTTTCGTAAAAAGTACATAGGTCCCCCATTATAGGCATCCTTTGCGCATTTTTCACGGTATTTAATACCTAAGTATATCTCTGTGTATTTAATCAGCATACCTAAAAAGATGGCCACCCACAGCCAAAACAACGCACCGGGTCCACCAATTGTAACAGCTGTTACAATACTGACCACGTTACCAATGCCAACCATGCCACCAATAGAGGCAAAGTATAGTCTTAACGGGTTAACTCCATGCGCATCTTCTTGATTACATTCTTTAAGGTCACATATTGCACGGCGTAAATTAACCAGTATTTTAAATTGTATAAAATTTGTTTTTAAACTTAGATATATACCTGATCCTAAGATCATAACCAAGCCAATGTACCAATACACATCATTAATGGCATCTAGTATTGTCGAAATAGACGTTAACATAATTGTATCCTTTGAGCGTTATTAAACATAAATTTATTATATTTGGGGGTATAAAACGTCTCAAAACAAAGTTTATTTCACATACTACAGTATGACACACATACCTATAAACGCTTAATACCCCAAGCGTTTTCGTTTTACAATAATGTGTTTTAAATCTATATTCATCTTAATTTCTATAAAAAAAACCATGTTAAGTAATAAATATCACATAACATGGTCAATGATTATTGTTATTTAGCTTCTTTTTCCAAGGCTTTTTCAGCAGTTTTAACAAGGTCTTTAAATGCTTTTGGTGTATTCATAGCCATATCAGCCATCACTTTTCGATCAAGTTCAACGCCAGCTTTATTTAAACCATTGATAAAAGTAGAGTATTTCATGCCGTACTCACGAACAGCAGCATTGATTCTTTGAATCCAAAGCGCCCTAAATTCACGTTTTTTGTTACGGCGATCACGGTACGCATACTGCAATGCTTTTTCTACGCGCTGCAAGGCAATACGGAAACAATTCTTTGAACGGCCTCTGTAACCTTTTGCAAGCTTAATAATTTTTTTATGTCTTTTGTGGGCAGAAACCCCACCTTTAACGCGTGCCATCGATAATTCTCCCTATTGACCTGGTAAATAAAAGGTTTTAATGCGTTTAACTTCCATATCTTTCATCATGATAGTTCCACGTGCATTACGAATCATCTTATTGCTACGTTTTCTCATACCGTGCTGTTTACCAGCTTGGCCCATTTTGACCTTACCAGAACCTGTTACACGAAAGCGCTTTTTAGCACTACTTTTTGTTTTCATTTTGGGCATTTTTTTCTCTCTTATAAAAGTATTTTTATTAACGGGTCGTGAGGCAGCCCTAATACAGCCATACAACACCAAACTTTAACAAGCCATTTTCAGACCTTTTTATATTATACATGCTATCACGGGTGTTTACCAGTTTTTTTATAAGCTTTTATGATAATTAATTTATTTTAACAGCAGGCTCTATCACTAATAAAACATCAACCTGAAGCAGAAATTGGACTATCTAAATGGCGGTTCATCAAAGCCGCGAAGTTTTCTAGAATGCAGTGAATCAGACCCACCAAGACGCAACAAATTGATAGCCTCTAGCCCAACCTGTAAATGCTGCAAAACACGTTTTTTATAAAATTCATTTGCAACACCCTGCAATTTAATTTCACCATGAATTGGCTTATCAGACACACATAACAATGTGCCATAAGGAACCCTAAACCTAAAACCATTCGCTGCAATTGTTGATGATTCCATATCTACTGCAATGGAGCGGCTTTGCTGAATGCGTTCATACATTTCAACAGATTCTAATTCCCAGTTACGGTTATCCGTTGTTAAAACAGTTCCTGTACGTAAAGTTTCTTTTACTTGGTTTTTTCCAATTTTTTGAACACTTGTTGCCGCGTCTTGAAGGGCCATTTGCACTTCTGCAATAGCTGGCACTTGTATCCATGGACCTATCAAATTATCTAAAACACGATCCTCACGCACATAAGCGTGCGCTAAAACATAGTCACCAAGTTGTTGGCTTTCACGAAGCCCTGCACAATGACCAACCATCATCCAGCAATGCGGACGAAGAACAGCTAAGTGATCTGTGATCGTTTTGGCATTGCTAGGACCTACACCAATATTAACAAAAGTGATCCCCTGCCCGTCTTTCCTTTTTAAATGATAAGCTGGCATTTGTGGTAAATGCGCTGGGGCAACATCGGAAGTGTCATCAGTATCTTGACCGTAAATTAAATGATTTTGAGGCCCAATAAGTGCGGTATAATCATCATCTGTATCAATTAAATTTTTAGCATAAGCTATAAATGGATCCATATAACGCTGATAATTTGTCAACAGTATAAAGCTTTGAAAATGTTTTGGCATTGTTCCTGTATAATGGTGCAAACGCTGCAAAGAATAGTCAACACGTTCCCCAGTAAATAGAGATAACGGATTAAATTCTTTCCAGTGCGGCCCCTTACGGTAAGTGCCATTTGCGATTGTATCATCAATACGGCTAAGGTTTGGCAGTGCAAAACCTTCTTTAATGCGCTGCATTTGCGCTGCCGTTAAAGAAACAGCAGATTGGTCAACAACGTAGGGAAGGGGTATAGACCAATCGGACTCCCCAATCAGCACTTCTATTCTGTGATTTTGAATAATTCTATCGAGTTGCTCTACATAGTATGCATCAAACAAATCTGGGCGCGTTAAGGTTGTGTAATACAGACCAATCTCTTGCGCCATACCATAACTTTGGCGGCCATCAACCTTTAAATTTTCAGCACTAATTTCAAACCCAATAGCTGGGTAGTGCGCTGTTTCAATATCTTTTAATTTTTGCTTTGATGCAATAGCATCAAATGCCGAAACAAGTTTTTTTGTTTCTTGATTATAAATTTCATGCACGTAGTCAACTGCATCACGTGCATTATTGAATTTTCGTGCGTTAATTAAACGTTTGTTAAAAGGGGTCCGATCGGACATATTTTATCTTGATTAGCCTCGATACCTAATAGATTACGTGTAAAATCAATACTTGTAAAGGGTTGAAGATCTTCTAAACTTTCTCCAACACTTAAAAAATAAATAGGCAGTTTATACTTATCAGCAATAGCAACAACAATACCGCCTTTTGCTGTACCATCTAACTTTGTCATCACAAGCCCATCTATCGTCACTGAATCAGAAAATTCGCGTGTTTGAAGCAATGCATTTTGCCCCGTGGTGGCGTCTAAAACTAATAAAGTATGGTGCGGTATTGTTTCATCTTTCTTTTTAAGAACACGAACAATTTTTTGCATTTCATCCATAAGATTTTTTTTATTATGTAACCGACCGGCTGTATCAATTAACAACACATCTGCATTAGCTGCTGTAGATTTTTCTAAAGCATCATAGGCAAGGGCTGCAGAATCTGCACCTTCCTTAGCACTATACAACTTAAAACCTGCACGTTCAGACCAAATTTCAAGCTGTTCTTTTGCTGCTGCACGAAATGTATCACATGCAGCTACGTGAACCGTCTTTCCTTGTGCTTTAAAATAATGTGCAATTTTTGCAACTGTTGTGGTTTTTCCTGCACCGTTTACACCAACAACCAAAATAACATGTGGGCTGTGCGCCTGTACTTCCAATTTTTTTGCAACAGGATCTAACGCTACGCTTAAACGCTGCGCCAACCATTCCCTAAGTTCTAGTTCTGAAATATCTTGATCTAATTTCTCTTTTGCTAAAGAATTCCTAATATGGCGGGCGGTTGTGATACCAAGATCGGCCATAATCATGGTTTCTTCTAATTGATCTAAGCTTTCTTCGTCTAATCTTCTATGTGTTAAAACAAAGTTTAAATTTTCAGAAATTTTATCCGATGACTTCTTTAAGCTACTTTTTAGTTTACCCCATAGACTCATTAGGAAATTGTCCGTTACATAGAAACACTTTAAGTTTAAGTCTTAATGTACGCTTTAGCAAGCTGAATTATGATTTATCTTGAACCGATTCTGGCATATATTTCAGTGCACCCAATAACACAAAATCTTGTATATCATTTTTTCTATATTTTAACCCCACCTCCTGCCCTTTAAAGGGGGAGGATGAATCGCTTCTAAACAATCTGACTTTATGTTTTGCAGTATCTGTTTTTGCCATATATTCTATCGTATACATAAAATTACGGTCTCTGATTTCTTTCACATATGTTATTTTGCCCGTTGTATGGTGCCACAAATTACGCTCGTATACTGAAAACATATGCAAAACAAACACAATAATGGCAATAGCACAAAAAAAACAAAGGACCCCATGGTCTTTAACACGCACAAAAAACCTACACATCATAAAGGTTCACCAAGCACTTTAGACAGTTTATCGAAAGAAGATGCCAACGTATCGCCATCATCAAAACTTTGTGATGTAAATTTATCCAAATCCTCTATCTTGCTAACAGCCTCGTCCACAACGGTGCTTGATCCCTTTTTATAAGCACCAATGCGAATCATGTCAGCCATATCATTATACGTTGCAAGTATGCCGCGCGCTTTTGAAACAACTTTGCGTTCCGCACCGTCATGACAACCAGGCACTGTACGTGAAATACTATTTAATATATTAATCGCAGGATAATGATTACGTGCTGCAATAGAACGGTCTAAAACAATATGGCCATCTAAAATACCCCGCACAGCATCTGCAACAGGTTCGTTATGATCATCCCCATCCACAAGAACTGTAAAAACTGCCGTGATATACCCTGTTTGAAGACCTTCATGCTGTGGGCCAGGGCCAGCACGCTCTAATAATTTTGGAAGTTCAGCAAAAACACTTGGTGTATAGCCTTTGCTTGCGGGCGGCTCACCGCAAGAAAGCCCTATTTCACGCTGTGCCATCGCAAAACGTGTAACACTATCCATAACACAAAGTACTGATTTTCCTTGATTTCGAAAATATTCAGCAACGGTCATAGCAGTATAAGCCGCTTGTTTGCGCATTAAGGCTGTTTCATCAGAAGTTGATACCACTAGAACACATTTTTTTAAATTATCACGACCCACTGCTTTTTCTATAAAATCATGCAATTCACGACCACGCTCACCAATTAGCCCTATGACGACGACATCACATTGCGCGTATTTTATCATCATAGAAAGCAGCATGGTTTTACCAACACCTGATCCTGCAAAAATGCCCATACGTTGCCCCTTACACATGGTCAAAAACGTATTAATAGCACGAACACCTGTATCTATTCTCTCCTCTACAGGTGCACGCTTATGTGCAGGTGGGGGCGATGCTTTTAAGGGCATCGGCAAATCACCTTTTTTCAGCGGCCCTTTTTCATCAAACGCTTCACCAAGACCGTTTATAATACGACCACACCAAGAATTATCAGGGTAAATATAAGCCCCTTCTTCATCACTCATCACAACCCGGCACCCAGGCCTTATTTGTGCAAGATCACCAAATACCATTAATTGTGCTGAATTACCACAAAAACCGACAACCTCAGCATCGATATAATGTTCATCTAAACCTTCAATAGAACAGCGTGCACCCACACACATGGTTCTTGTACTCATAGCAACCGTTACACTTAACCCTGACAAAGACGTAACTTCTCCATAAATCTGATAGGAGTGCATATGTTCTATTTCTTGCAAGGCATCATCTAGGTTCATTTTTTTAGTAAACTTTCTTTTATCCAATCGATACACCCAGGCACCTCCGGGAAGATTTTTCCAAACAGCATAAACGGATGCACAACACCAGGTACAACATTTTGTACAGCATCAACGCCTTCATTTTTAAGCTTTGCGCAAAATTCTGCTTGTTCATCTGCCAGTGGATCAAGCTGTGCTGTTAGCATATAGGTAGTGGGGAACTTATTTAAATGTGGATATAACATGGGGGACGCTAAATAGTTCTTTTTATGCTTGGCGTCAACTACATAGTAATCTACATACATGCGTGTCATGTCTTTTGTAAGACCATATCCTGTGCCATAGGTTTCATAAGATTTTTGCGAAAGTGAAAAGTCAAAGGATGGATAAATACCCACATATGCATCAGGAATTGGGTGCTGATTATCGACAAGATAACAAATAGATGCTGCTGCGATATTACCCCCACCACTATCACCCATTAGAAAAACAGATAAAAAATCATTCTCTTTTTGAAAAGTATTTTTAACCCAAAGATAAACATCCACAGCGTCATACATACCTGCAGGGAATGGGTTTTCAGGGGCCAATCCGTATTCAACAGATAATACGGCCATCCCTGTACGATTTGCCATATCACGCACATGCGTATCATACGTGTCAATACTACCGCGACACCAACCGCCCCCATGTAGATATATTATAATTTTTTTTGCATCTGACGCTGGTAAATAAAAACGTGTCTTAATAGGATTTTTGTGCTTACTAGACTCTACATAAAAGTCTTCTACATAAAAAACATCTTGATGCGCCCGCCCAAACATCCCAACAGACTTTGCAAAATCTTGCCGCAAATCCTCAATGGGTGTGTTTAATACATTCCTATCTGGTGCAAATTTTAATGCATTTAAAAAATTTTGTGTATAGTCTGGAATTTTCACGATACGTTTAATATCTAAGGGCACTTACTTTTAGTATCACAAAAAAACAGTTAACAGAACACTAACAGACCTTCATGATATGATTATATTGACTAAACAAAATCTTTAAACAAATCATGATTCATGGTATCACGGGGTTTACCTACACTGTCGCCGTGATTTTGTATCCAGTCCTCAGCAGCCTGACGCCCAGCCACTTTCAAGGCTGAAATAAAATCCCATTTTGGATTTAAAGCACTAGACAATTTTAAATCTTTAAACGTCTCCTCAGATTTAATAACATGCATATTAAAACGCGTTAAGGCACCCTCTTTAACCAATCCTTTATCTATCAAATTCGAAATAAAATAGATGGCGCGCATTTCACGGACTAAACACCCGTTATACGTAATTTCTTTTAAACGATCCACAATATCTGCTTTTGTTGTGGGAATTTCATCACAATATGTTTTTGTTAATTGCACAACAATAACATCTGTTGCATCTAAGTCCATTAACGGATAAATAGCTGGGTTTGCAATAAAACCCCCATCCCAGTAAGCTTCACCATCAACCTCTACCGTGTGAAACAAATGCGGCAAACATGCAGAGGCCATTAACACATCGGCTGACATATCTTTATTAGAAAAAATCTTTACTTTGCCACTTTTTACATGTGTTGCCGCTAAAAATATACGCCGGGCCGTATCCTGTTGAAATACTTTGTAATCAAAAAAGTCCTTTAAAAAGTCAAAGAAAGGGTTTTCGTTATCTGGATTCAACTGTTCTGGGGACGCGAACATCAGCATAAAATTCATCATTTTACCCATAATGTCATTATTAATGCCATAAAGCTTTTGGGCAGAGTTTAAAAAGTCTGGATCAATTTCATGAACTGCAGGTAGTCCCTTCATGTTAGCAGACATATCTGAAATGGCACGCCAATATGCATCCATTTTATCACGGCCACCTTGGTTGCCACCTTCCAATAGCCCTTGCACTACACTGGCAGCATTCATGCCCCCCGCACTGGTGCCGGACACCCCCATAATTTCAAAACGGCCATCTTCAAGCAATTTATCCATCACACCCCACGCAAAGGCACCATGTGCCCCTCCACCCTGCAATGCAATTGATATCTTCTTTTTTTTCATAATTTATACAAAACGATAGCGCTCTATATACATTCTGGCATAACTTTATTAAGTTTTTATTAATAACTGATGCGTCTTGTGAATCTTTTATGGGCTAGGTAGCAAAAAAACATTAAGAATAAAAAAATAGATTGAAAAAAGTTTCTTATGTGTGGCTATATACAATTAGTATATTAAAAATATATTTCATGAAATTTGATCCAAATATTATTGTACAAGGTACTTTCATAAAACGTTATAAGCGCTTCTTTGTTGATATTAAATTAGCAGATGGTCATGTGCTGACGGCGCACTGCCCCAATACAGGGTCAATGAAGGGGCTTTTAATAGAAGGCGCTGAATGCGTTTTAACAAAATCTGATAATCCCAAACGCAAACTGCAGTACACATGGCAATTTATAAACTTAGGCAGCACAGACCAACCGCTTTGGATTAGCATTAATACACATTTAGACAATGCGTTAGTTGAAGAAGCACTTGATAGTAAAATCATACAAAATATTAATCAGTACCCTTCTATCAACAGGGAAGTGAAAATTAGCGATTACTCGCGCTGTGATTTTTATTTAACAGGAAGTGATCATGAACCACCCTGTTTTTTAGAGGTTAAGCATGTTCATATGAAGATAGATGGTATTGCCGCTTTCCCAGATAGCGTGACAACACGCGGACAAAAGCACCTAACAGAACTGATGAACGTCAAAAAAGATGGCCTTCGTGCGGTTATCATCTATGTTGTCAACAGAAATGATACCACAGCATTTAGACCAGCACATGAATATGACCCAGATTATGCCGCACTTTTTAAAGAAAGCACTTCTTGCGGTGTGGAGCATTACGCCTATCAATGTGATATAACTGGAAACAGCATTCACATAACAGATAGTCTACCAGTATTGCACACATAAAACTGCCAAAATAATTCTATATTAGCGTATGATACTGTTTTACTTGGTCTGCCCAACCAAATAGTTTAAAATACACATAATACCATATTCTAAAATAGCATTTTATGACTGATTTTTCGTTTAACTACAAAACATTTCCGCACACAAAAGCACGTATTGGAAAACTAGAAACACCCCACGGCACAATAGAAACACCAGCATTTATTTTTTGCGCCACGAAAGCAGCTATTAAGGGTGTGTCACCAAAACAAATGCGCGATGCTGGTACACAAATCATCTTATCTAACACCTACCACCTCATGCTGCAACCAGGTGGCGAAACAGTCCATAAATTAGGCGGCCTGCAAAAGATGACTGGCTGGAATGGCCCCATGTTAACAGATTCTGGTGGCTTTCAAATTTTTAGCCTTGGCCATGGATCCGTTAGTTCTGAAATAAAAGGAAAACGTGATTCTAAACATCCCAAAACCATGCTAAAAGTAACTGAGGAAGGCGCTAAATTTAAGTCTTATACTGATGGCAGCATACACCTTTTAACACCTGAAATAGCAATTCAAACACAAGTAAATTTAGGCGCTGATCTTATTGTTGTGTTGGACGAATGTACACCCTTTCATGTTGATAAATCTTACACGCGTGCATCCATGAACTTATCGCATAGATGGGCTGTTAGATCTGCCACAGAATTTAACCGTATTACACGCGGCGATCAGCGGTTATATGGCATTGTTCAAGGTGGGGTGTATCAAGATCTTAGAACACAGGCATGTGATTTTTTAAATAGCCAGCCATTTTTTGGGCACGCCGTAGGCGGCTCTCTCGGTGCTTCACAAGAACAAATGTACGACATTGTATCCTATACAATGGAAAAGTTATGCGATGAACGCCCTGTGCATTTGCTGGGTATTGGGGGCATTCGTGATATTTATGAAGGTGTGCAACAAGGTATAGATACATTCGACTGTGTGCACCCTACCCGTTTAGCGCGCCATGGTGGTGCCTTAGTGCGTCCTTGTCATAATCATGGCAAAGCAAAAGAACATATTAACTTAAAAAATGCCGCCTATACCTTAGATACTTCACCAATAGAGCCTGACTGTGATTGTGAAACATGTAAGAACTACTCTAAGGGGTATATTCAGCATCTTTTAAAAGCAAAAGAACTATTGGCTTTAACCCTTATTTCTATCCACAATATTGCATTTATGAACCGATATTTAAAAGCAATTAGGAAGGCCATTGAAAGCAATACACTTGAACAGCTAAAAAAAGATTGGGTGCAAACCCCCTAAATAAGAACTGTCAATATTAACGATTTATTAACACACATCTGCTTACCATATAGAAAAGAACAATTATTTATATGGGGGCATGTTATGTCTGTTCAGAAAAAAATACTACCACTTTTAAGCATTTTAATTTTAACACAAAATGAAGGACGAGCAAGTTGGTGGGAGGAAGGCCTTGAAGCTGCAAAGGGGGCAATAGAAAAGAACAAAGACAAGGTGGGAGCTCTTGTAGGGCCAGGATCGCAGGCACTGCAGGCAGGTGCCACAGGTGCGTTTAAAGGCGGCAGTTTCCAGGACTTTACAACAAATGCCCAAGCTGGTTTTGAAACAGGACAAAAGCAAGATGAAGCGTTAAAAAAGGCAACAGAATTTTATGCGTTACAAGACTCAACTTTTGCGCAAAAAAATGCCATTCAAACTTTATACCAGCAACAAGAATATACAGCCGTCATCACAATTGTAGATCAAACTACTGATATTTTTACAATGCTCGCAAACACGTCCGATGCTGTTAAGAAAAAAAATGAACAAAAATTACAGCAAATGAGCCAAGCTTTTAATTACGTTAACGCCTCTAATATAGTATCTGTAACAAATTCTGTATACACATTTGTAAAAGGGATAGCGCCGGCTGGTTCATCAACAAATTCTATGAGCGATGCCGATTTTAACAAAAAGGTTATTCAAGTCGTTGAGGCAAAATATGGTGACATCCTAAAACAATTACAAAGTATGCTGCAAAATCAAGGATCACAAAACAATAATAACTTTACTCCACAATCACAAGCTTCAAACAACATGTTTATGGGCGGTTAACTGTTAGTATTTCTAAAAAATAGATTGTTTTTCTGGATATTCTATACCCATTTCAAGCAGCGTCAGCTTTACGAACTCGCTAAAATAGTAATATATGGCAGCATAAATTGGCATATCTGCAGAAATAGGGTGCGGAATAACCACTAAGTTTTCTGTTTTCAAGCGCATTTCTCTAAGTGCACGTGGCATATGAAAGGTGGTTGTCACAAGCCGTATAGATCGAATATTTTGATCACGCGCCCACTTGGAAACTTCTTCAGCATTTTCTTGTGTATTTTCTGCGCTACCAAGCTGGACAGTGGACAAGTCAACAATACTAGAATGTGACACTTTTAAAAGTTTACGTTTTGTAACCCCTTTCGGAACGCCCGATACAAACAATAATTCCGCATGTCGTTTTTCAAACAAATCAAAAGCAGCTTGAACACGTTTGTTACCACCGGTAAACACAACAATGGCATCTGTTTTTTCCACAGACTTTGTGTCCTGTATTTTAGGAATCATGTTGTAAAATGATAAAAATTTTAAAGCTATCAGACCTAACAACAGAAAAGTAAAAATTTTAAATGCTGTTTTGCCTAGCATTTTACGTCCCTTACTCTCCGTATGATACAAATTTAGTGTCGTGGTCTCCGCTTAAATGATTTGTAATAAATGTACGCGCCCTTAATTTATTTAAAAACATAGCAGCAGTCATATTTTTCTTTTGAAATTCCAACTGTTGCGTAATTTCTTTACGGGTCAAGGGTTGATATGGTTTAATTGCCTTTTTTGTAACATAAATTAATTGAAAACCACCTTCTTGACGAATGGGTTTTAGTATATCACCCACTTTTGCTTGTTGTAACATAGCTGAAAATTCTTTTGACCCTGTACTTTCAATATCTAAAGCGTCAACAGTTTTAATTGCAAATCCCATTTCAGAAGACGATTTCATAAATTGTGAAACACTTGAAGATAACCGTAAAGCATCAATTTTTGCTTGAACGCTATATTGTTGTTCATCATTCATATCTTCATCAAAAGGAACCAACACCACTTTGAATGATACCGTGGCGGCACCATTTTCTAACGCTTGTTTTTTACTATTTAAACGTATAATTTGAACACCTTTTGGAATTTCAATAATACGAACATCTGAAGCTTTCATATTATTTAAAGCTGCTAGCAGATCTGATGACAAGTTTGCAGATGATAACCGCCCCAAATGTCCACCTTTTCTGGCTGTTGTACTTTGTGAGAATTGTTGCGCTAATGCATTGAATGAAGCGCCTGATTTTAATTGTTGAAGCATATCTTCAGCTTGTTTTTTTGCCTCAAAGCGTTTAGATGCATCTGTTGGGTATAAGACAATTTCAGATACATCAAAAAGAATATCAGATGCTTTTTCTGCATTCAAAATTTTATCGACTTCTTTTTCAGAAATATTAATACCACCAAGGCCGTAATTAACAACCGCATCCCAAGCAAGTTGTGCATATAAACGGTCTTCTAGTGACTTTATTGAAATATTATTTGATTTAAACATTTGCATCAACTGTTGATGGTTCATGTTATTTTGTGATGCAATATTGTGAACCGCTTGATGAACATCTTTTTTAGATATCGTAACTTTACCATCTATAGCGGCTTTAAGCTGTAACTTCTCCACAATCATTGATTCTAAGATCTGAGCGCGCATTTTTTGACGCATTTGGGGCGTATCACTTTGATTAGATGTAAATAACACTAAGCGAATTCGGTCTTCTAAGTCTCTCTCCGTTATGGCCTTTTTATCTACAACAGCAATAATTTTGGCTTCATAACCAAAAGTTTGAACAGTGGATAACAAAGAAAGACAAAAGACACTTCCATAAGCAAGTAATTTAGGCATAAAATTCATTTAGTTCAAAAGCATTACAGTTTATACTGTATAATGTAACCAATGTAACACCATTGTGACAATGATTATTTTATAATTTACCTAGCAGGAACTATATGTTTTTCACCTTTAATACAATTGATCGTTATATTTTTAAAATGTTGGGATCTTATATTTTTAGTATATCCATCCTTGTGATCGGCATGGTTTGGCTATCACAGTCTTTGCGTTTTTTAGAATTAATTATGAACAACAGTATTGGATTAAAGTCTTATATATTTCTTGTTATTTTTCTACTTCCCGACTTAATTTCTATTCTTCTTCCTATTTGTTTACTGATCGCAGGCATTCAAGTATACCAAAAACTTATTGCTGACAATGAAATGGTCGTTTTACGCAGCACAGGCTATAGTAATTTTCAAATAGCAAAACCTTTTCTAACAATTGGAGGTATATTAACAATTATAACATTACTAAGTAATATATTTTTGATACCTGAATCTTTTAAAAAATTCAGATCATTTGAGCATCAAATCAAAAATGAACTCTCATCATCTGTTATTCAGCCAGGTACATTCAATGCTATTAAGGGTACAACTGTGTATGTTCAAGAACGTTCTTTAAAGGGGCAGTTAAAAGGCATATTTATACATCAATCAGCAGAAAATAAAAAAGTACCATTCATTATTACGGCAGAAACCGGACAACTTATTAAAGAAAACAACACACTCAATCTTTTGCTGTTTCAAGGACACAGACAAGAATGGAACCCTGAAACAAAACAGCTTTCATTCTTTCACTTTGAAAATTGCGCTTATGACCTAAACACTTTAATACCACAAGATCAACCGCGCCCCAAAAAACCTTATGAACGTTCTTTAAACGAACTTTTAAACCCTGAAGACTTCACACAAGACGAAACCACAAAACAGCGCATGATTGTTGAAGGGCATCAAAGAATTATTCTACCTTGGTTATGCTTAATTAATACGCTTATTGTGATGAGCATTCTTCTGTTCGGCGATTTAAAACGCCGACAAAGAAAAAGAAAAATAGTCGCAAGTATCTGTGTTGCAGCAGCAATACAAGTTTCCATCATTATCTTATTAAATATGTCAGTAAAATCCCCTAGCCTTTTATGGTGTGTCTACTCATTTTTATTTTTGAATCTGATTGGATTTAGCGCCCTATTACAAACCCATTACTTCAAAAAAACACCATAGCAGGATGAAAAAAATATTCAGCCATTTTGAACAGGTATATCTGATCTAAACATTCACTTCGCATTACTATTCACGTTTATGTACATATTGCTGGTTTTTCTAGCATATTTTTCATCTTCTTCTTAATTTCTTCTTAAGTTTATTAAAAAATCATATAAAAAGTATTTAAACCTATTGCAAAAATTTTAAATATTGTTTAATAATATATTCAAGTTAATTATTGTAAAGGTTTAATTAAATTATGTCAGACCAAGTAACTTCTGCTGAATTATTAGGGTTTACCACCGATATTGTTTCTTCTTATGTTGCAAACCACCAAGTAAGTCCTGAAAATCTTAGAAAATTTGTACAGTCTACTTACCAGGTTTTGTCAGAAACAGCACGTTCACCATTTTTATTGCGGAGTTCTTCCCCCCTAAACCCAGCTGTTCCTATAGAAGAATCTATTCATGAAGATTACATTGTTTGCTTAGAAGATGGTAAACGTCTACAAATGTTAAAACGCCATCTTAAAACTGTTTATAAAATGTCAGTTGAACAATACCGTGAACGTTGGGGTCTTCCCCACGATTATCCAGTTGTTGCACCTAGCTATGCAAAACGTCGTAGCCAAATTGCTAAAAACACAGGCCTTGGTATGAGTGGGCGCCGAAAAAAATTCATCAAAGTCTCAGACCCTGAAGGCTCTAAAATTGGGGTTGCTATTAACCACTAACATTTTTTTAAAACTATGTTATAATCACTTCCTAGACCTATACACTTATGTCTAGGATTTTTTTTAACTATATTAATAGATAATGTGATGAAGAAAAAACTTTTTATTAAAACATTTGGCTGTCAAATGAATGTATACGATTCAGATCGTATGAAAGACCTTTTATCCCCACTAGGTTTCGAGACAACTGATCTTCTTGACGATGCGGATTTTACCATTTTAAATACGTGCCATATCCGTGAAAAGGCAGAACAAAAAGTATATTCTGATTTAGGGCGTATTAATATCATTAAAAAAGAGAGGCAAAAGCAAGGCAAAGACATGATCATTGCCGTTGCCGGATGTGTTGCCCAAGCAGAAGGCAGAGAAATATTACGCCAAGCACCCTATGTCAACATGGTATTTGGACCACAAACATATCATCAACTTCCTGAAATGTTAGCAGAGCTTATGCGCAAAAAGGATCAAGACCTTAAAGGTTCTGGTCGCGGTGTTGTGAATGTAGACTTTCCAAAAGAGGATAAATTTGACTCGCTCATATTACCAGAAAAATCACCTGTAAGCGCTTTTTTATCCATACAAGAGGGCTGTGATAAATTTTGCAAATTTTGTGTTGTTCCCTATACACGTGGTGCGGAATTTTCAAGGCCTTTTCATAAAGTGGTTGCAGAAGCTAAAAAACTTGTGGAACTTGGTGCACGCGAAATAACCGTTTTAGGGCAAAATGTTAGCGCTTATCATGGTGAAGACGAAGACGGAAAAGAACACTCTTTGGCAGACTTATTATATACACTTGCCGAAATTAATGGGCTAGATCGCTTGCGCTACACAACGTCACATCCATGTGATATGCAAGCAGATCTTATCAAGGCACATGGTGCCATCCCAAAATTAATGCCTTTTCTTCACCTTCCCGTTCAATCAGGAAGCGATAGCATTTTAAAAAATATGAACCGCAAACATGATCGCAACCGCTACTTTGAATTAATTCAGGAATTCAAAAATGCACGGCCAGACATTGCTTTTTCATCAGATTTTATTGTTGGGTACCCAGGTGAAACAGATGAAGATTTTGAACAAACATTAGACTTAGTACGCAAAGTAAATTTTGCACAATGTTATTCTTTTATGTATAGCAAGCGGCCAGGAACACCTGCTGCTGCAAACGAACTGCAAGTACCTGATGATATAAAAGCAAAACGTTTACAAACACTGCAAGCATTACTGGCAGAACAACAACAAGCGTTTAATTCTTCTAAAATTGATACTGAACAAGATGTATTGCTTGATAGAACAGGCAAAAAAGAAGGACAATTATTGGGAAAATCAGCTTATTTGCAATCTGTTGTTGTTGAAGCACCTAAACGCTTGCTTGGACAAATCGTTACGGTTAAAATTAAGAAGGCAACTTTAAACAGCCTAACGGGTGACATCATGGCTGTAAACGGAAAAAAAATCTAGTAATCATATGAAATTGATCGTTTTTTAATGCAAATCACTTCCAATATACTTGTACAAATTGATTATTCTTTATGGAGTTCCTGGCACTCTGAAGAAGATTGGTCAGTCTTTTTTGCACCAATTTTTCAAGGCGTTTTATCTTTATTAAATATCACGAAATCCTTGGAAGTTAGCGTCCTTTTAACCAACGATAAATGCATTCAGGAAATGAATAAGCAATTTCGCGATAAAGACAAACCCACAAATGTGCTCTCTTTTCCGCAGCTATCTGCCCAAGAGCTAGCTAATATTCAGATGATGCAACAACCAATTTTACTTGGTGATATTGCCATGAGCTTTGAGACGATACAAAAAGAAAGTTTAGAACAAAATAAATTGTTCATGAATCATCTGACGCATTTATTTGTCCACAGCACCCTACACTTATTAGGATATGACCATGTTCAGGATGAAGATGCCAACATGATGGAAAAGCTTGAGACCCATATTTTATCCAAACTTAATATTTCAAACCCATATCAATAAAGGCCAACTTGATGTTTTCAAAAATAAAAAAATTCTTAAAGCGAAACGAACCTGAAACAGTACGCAACACAATTGAAGATCTTATTGAAGAAATAGATGATCTTATTGAAGATAATGAAGAAAAAGACATTAGTATTAAATCTGATGAACGACAGCTTCTTGGAAACGTTTTGGATTTACGGGATCTGAAAGCTGAAGATGTCATGGTACCACGTGCTGAAATTATAGCAGCACCCGATACAGTATCCCCAGACGAACTTTTAGGCCTTATGGTGCAGCATGGATATAGTGTCATGCCTATTTATCACGATACACTTGATACAATTATAGGCTTTGTTCACATTAAGGATATTCTGTCCTTTATTTATAATAAGAAAGAACTTAATATCCCGCACCTTATGCGTAAAAGTGTTTTATTTATTTCACCAGCTATGCAAACGTTAGACTTACTGTTAGAAATGAAGAAAAATGCACATAATATTGCAATTGTTGCAGATGAACATGGAGGAACAGATGGTATGGTATGTTTTTCCGATTTAATTGAAGAAATAGTTGGCGACATTCAAGATGCTGACTACCAACAAACAGCACAAATTAATATTAAAGAAGATGGTACGGTTCTTGTAGATGCACGTATATTACTGGAAGATTTAGAAGAGAAATTATCGTGCACGATCGCTGTAGAACAACAAAACGGAGAAGATATTGAAACGCTTGGCGGCCTTATCAACAACATTGTAAATAGAGTTCCAACAAGGGGAGAGGTTATTTCCCATCCTGATGGATTTGAATTTGAAATCCTAGACGCAGATCCAAGGCGTATTAAAAAAGTAATTATTTTAAAACGCCCCAATCAGCAAAAAACAACCTGAAATCAGCCATCATATGTTTACATATGATGGCTGGATAATTCCGTTTTTCTGCAAAAAGTAAAATCTTTTTGTCGCTTAGTTTTTTTGCCACAGTAAATAAACAAAATAAAAAGAGATTGAAAGATTATTTTGCTCACTCAAATTGTTTTGAACTTTTCCTCGCATAATGCTTAAAGCTATTGACCTTAACGCTATATTCACAAAAAGTATGACTTCCTTAATCATTTCCTGAAAGCCCCACGAAGCTTGCTTTACGGATCTTTTGTTTAAAAAAAATTAAAATTAGAGCAATTTTATATTGACTTACCACCACTAATATATCAAAATAGGTTTGTGCCTGCTTGGTGGAATCGGTAGACACAACAGACTTAAAATCTGTCGCCTGTATGGGCGTGCCAGTTCAAGTCTGGCAGTAGGCACCATTTGACATGTCCCCCTAGAGCATGTTATAATGAAATCCGGAATATTAGGGCCCTTAGCTCAGTTGGTAGAGCGCCTGACTTTTAATCAGGATGTCGAAGGTTCGAATCCCTCAGGGCCCACCATTTTACCTTACGGCGGGGTAGCTCAGCTGGTTAGAGCAGCGGAATCATAATCCGCGTGTCGGGGGTTCAAGTCCCTCTCCCGCTACCATATTCTTCTCATCATTATCTTATTTTTTGACTTACCCATTTTATTAAAATACTTTAAAGTAGGAATAGTTAATCTTAAAAATAAAAAGCAATGCAACATACACTTCCTAAACTACCTTACGCACTAGATGCCCTAACTCCCCATATTAGCAAAGAAACATTAGAATTGCATTATGGCAAGCATCACCAAACTTATGTAACAAATTTAAATAAGCTTCTAGTGGATTCTGAGTTTGCCACAGCCTCACTTGAGGAGATTATATTAAAAACATCTGGCAATTCAGACTTTGCTGGTCTGTTTAACAATGCTGCACAAGTATGGAATCATACCTTTTACTGGCATTGCTTATCCCCAAACGGTGGTGGTGAACCAACAGGCACACTTAAAGAGATGATTGAAAAAAAATTCGGCTCACTTGAGACCTTTAAAGCTGAATTCAAAACTGCGTGTCTAACGCAGTTCGGTTCTGGCTGGGCTTGGCTGGTACAAGAAGGGTCATCTCTAAAAATAGTTAAAACGCCAAATGCCGAAACGCCAATGACCAAAGGCTTAAAACCATTATTAACATGCGACGTATGGGAACATGCTTATTATGTTGATTACCAAAATCGTCGTCCAGATTACGTTGATACATTTTTAGCGCATCTTGTAAATTGGGATTTTGTAGCACAACAACTTGACGATTAGTTTTTTTTCATGAACGAAACACTTCTAATCGCCCTTCTTTCCGGCGTTTGCCTTAGCTTTTTATTAGCACCCCTTGGGTGCTACTTGCTTTGGCAGCGCATGGCTTTTTTAGGTGATACATTGTCGCACAGTGCCATTTTAGGCATAGCATTAAGTGTTTTGTTTCACTTCCCACTCTACCACATCGGCACAATTATTTACCTTATTGGATTTGTTTTACTATTTGACTATTTTACAGCAAAAAAAAGCCTGTCAAATGATACGGTATTATCACTATTGTCTTACGGCGGTATGTCCTTTGGTCTTGTCATCCTAAACCTTTGCGGGCAAGACGATACATTAAATCAAATTTTATTTGGCGATTTACTTTCTATAGATTATCAAAGTTTAGGCGTTCTTGCAGCCTTAGCCTTGACAGTTAATATCTATTTAGCAACGTTTCATAAAAAACTTATTCTCTACATCTTAGATTCAGACTTGGCGCAACAGTCAGGTTTAAACGTCAAACACGTGCGTGTTGTATTTTTATTAATATCAGCCACAGTCATTGCCGTTTCTATTCACTGGGTTGGCGCCCTTATTGCACCCGCCCTACTCATTATTCCCTGCACTGCTGTGTTTACAAATACTCTCTCACCAAAAGAAACAATTATAAAAGCGCTTCTATTTTCGCTACTTTCCTTCCCAATTGGTATATTGGGATCTTTTTATTTATCGGTATCCATAGGACCAGGAATTGTTTGTGCGTTCATCATCATGTTACTTACCAGATGGGTATCAATAAAAGCCTTCAGGTTGTTACCTTTAAGGAATTAGTATGTTGTTTTGTCCGCCACTGAAAGATCTGCCAATTAAAGAAACATCTGATGGCGTCATATTATATATAAAAGTCACCCCTAATGCAGCAAAAAGCAAAGTTGGCGGTATTAAAGTCGGACCATTACACCCTTTTTTAAAAATATTTATTAAAGAGCAAGCAATTGATGGCAAAGCCAATAAGGCTACCATCGACTTTTTACACAAATTATTTAAACATTCAAAAAGCGCGTTCACAATACAATCAGGCCAATTACAACGGTCCAAAACCATTTTAATAACAGGCCTTAAGGCTAAAAACATTATTCAACACATTATATAAAACTGGAAAAGTCTATGTTCAAACACAATTTTTTTTTTAGCTTAATCTCCACCCTTATTTTTTTAACAAACTGTTCAGGACCAGATACGCATTTAACATTAACGCCCATCCCTTATGAAAAGCTCCCAAGTTTCCATAAAGATCAGCTCATTAACGCCCTACCTGCTTTTAAAACAAGCTGCGCAGCCGTTATTAAAAACCCAAACAAAAAATACTATTCAGAAGTTGGCTACAGATCAATGGCAGATTTTCTACCCTTTTGCCACTGCATATTATATGACAATATTAAACATGAACAAGAACTTCGTGAACGCATCATACAGCATCTTACCCCTTATAAAGTAGCCGTAAACGGATCCAATAACGGTATATTTACAGGGTACTATGAACCTATATTAAACGGATCATTAAAAAGAAGCGGTAAATATAAAACACCTTTATATAGAAAACCACATTCAGCAGCCCTTGCTACTTTACCAAGAAAAGATATTGTACGCGGCGCCCTAAAAGGTAAAAAGCTAGAAATCGTTTATGTAGATGATCCTATTGCTGCTTTTTTTATACAAATTCAGGGTTCTGGACGCGTAAGACTACCAAGTGGCAAAATGCTACACTTAGGATATTCATCTGGCAACAAACAGCCTTATACCCCCATCGGTAGAACGCTACTAGATGAAGGGCACCTTGTTAAAGACCGTGACGAAGTTACAATGCAATCTATTACAAAATGGCTAAGAAACAATCCTTCTAAAGCAGAAAGCATTATGTCCTCAAACGATAGCTATGTCTTTTTTATAACAAGAAAAGGGGGCACAGGACCAATTGGATCACAAAATGTTCCAATTACTGCAGGTAGATCTATGGCTATTGACCCTAAATTTGTAGCCCTTGGCACACCCCTTTGGCTGGATATGTGTGACAAACACCTAGGAACTTTTCAACGCCTTATGGTAGCACAAGATACAGGTGGTGCCATTAAAGGGGGCATTCGCGGCGATTATTTTTTTGGACTTGGGCACAAAGCGGGTGAAAAGGCGGGCGTCTTAAATGCACAAGGGACATTTTTCCTGCTGTTACCAAAAATCAACCACCCTTAACCGTAACTATGTGTGACAAAAATACCATACAGTTATATTTAATTAAAATTTTATAAATAAAATAGCTTTTACTTTATGTTTAATTTAATTAAAACTTTATATATAGGCAACTAATTTCAACTTTTGGAGAAAAAATGAAATTAAAAAATTTATTACTACTAGGCGCGTCTATGGCTGTATCATCTGCAGCTTTCGCACACGCTGGTAACACACCACACAAAAAAGAAGAAAAAGTGTATTGTGATGCTAGTTGCAAGAATAAAGGTACTGTTACACCATCTGGTTACATGAAATTAACAGATAATGTTTTTATTGGTGTTCATGGTTATGTACATGCTGTTTTAAACTATGACCTTGATTCATTCAATGGTGATTACAGCCAAGCACATTCTTATGCATGGGATAATCTAGAAGATAAGACTGGTGTTAACGGTGCTATCAATTCACCAAATAAAAAAGGTGTTGTTTCTGCACACATGAAACAAACACGTTTAAAACTAAACATGTTAACAAGAACATGTCGCTTTGGTGACGTTAAAGGTACAGTTATAACTGATTTCTATGCTGATCAACGTTTTGCAACAGAATCAAATGGCTCTGCTCATAATCTTAAAGACCCATCCATTAGCGGATCTTTAAAGCTTAGACTGCGCCAAGCATATTTCACAATTGGACAATGGACAGTTGGTCAAGATTATTCAACATTCCACAACTTCCCACAAGCGCACACAGCTGACTTTGTTGGACATTATGGTGACTCAACCCGTCAGCCAGTTCTTCGCCACACATGGACTGCCAATAAAATGTTCACATGGGAAAATTCTATAGAACGCCCAAGTGCTGATTATATTAGTTTTAACAGTGCTGGTGTTAAAACTCCTGCCGGAAAAGCAGTGACCATACATAAAACAGGTTCTGGTCAAGATATTGTTGAGCACAAGCTTCCTGATTTTGCAACACGCATGAAACTAACAGTTGGCAAAGGACATGAATTTGCTCTACGTGGTGTTGCAAAGCACTTATCATTTAAAACGCAAGACAAACAAAAAGCAAACCGCTCATCAAAAATGGCTTATGGTTTCGGTACAGATGCTAAAATTATGACTGTAAAAGGTGGTTATGTGTCTGCAGTGCTAAACTATGGCCGCGGTGTGAACCAATATATTTCAGAATATGAAGGTCACTCAGCAGTTATTGATACAGCAACAAATAAAATGGCGCTACAGACAACCACACAATGGGGACTTGGCTTAACACAACCATTTAACGATATGTGGACAATGAACCTTGGTTTTTCTCGTGGTACAGTGCATAAAGCTGGCATGCTAGAAACTGGTTTAACATATAATGTTGCCGGTCAAAGCGTATCAAATGGTACGAATGTTATGCTAGAAAATGCGGCACGGGTTCCAACACGTTCCATTGAACGTTATTTTGCTAACATCATGTGGACTCCTGCTGATGACTTGAAATTTGGTCTTGAGTATATGCATTCAGTTAAAAAAAGCATGAAAGACTCTACATTAACACGGTCTGTAAAAGCAACTGGAAAACGCGTTTTAGCAACAGCACGCTATTCTTTCTAAAAATATAAATTATTTTTAATTGTGATAAGGTCGGGGATTTTTCTCCGACCTTTTTTTATCGGTAATGGGATTTAAAAAAAGCATAGCCGCCGATAAATAGCATGTTTTTGGTGGCATTATACTTTTTGTGTTTTCATTAAATTCGGTTTTTTTATTATGCATTATCAATGCGTGTATGCACTTGCGAACCATCCTTAAAAGTGTTGAATACTCTACTGATGTAACCTTAAGACCCCAATCATATTAATACAATTCACAAATCATATCTTTTGTCTGAGTGGCACTTTTTTTATAAACAAAGCGTACTCATTACAATATTGTAAGTTACAAGAAACCGATCACATGGCGTTCTATTTTAGATGTTACGTTGATTTTTGGTTGTCTTGCAAAAAATTGCCAAACCCTAATAAAAATCCACTTACAAAATAAAATCCAATACCAATTATGATCATAAAAACCATTTCACGCATTTCTGAAAGTAGGGATAGAGTTTCTAATGTGCCATGGTTGGCGATAAAATAACTTTGAATGGTTATAACAAGCCACCCCATACACACAGAAAGTAGAACAATTTTTATAAGATGAATAAACATCATGCGCGAAAAATGAAATAATCCCTTTTTCATCAACAGATACCCCATTAATAAAACATTCACCCAAGCAGCCATCGAAGTTGCAATGGCCATACCGATATGCGCATAAAACTGCATCAAGATAAGGTTTAAGATAATGTTTAAACATAATGTAATGACTCCTACCTTTACAGGTGTTGTTGTGTTTTGCACTGCAAAAAAGGTAGATGAAAAAACCCGGCTTGCTACATATGCCGGTAATCCTAAAGAAAATGCAGCAAGGGCAGGAGCAGTTTGATTTATTTCATGTATACCAAATTGACCGTGCCCATACAAAAGCGCAATCAAGGGTCTAGCCAGACAAACCAAGGCAACTGCTGCAGGAATGGTTAGCTGCAAAGACATGAGCAAAGCCGTTTCTTGTATTTTTAACGCACGTTCTTTTTTATCTGCGCGCCATAATCTGCTAAGTTCAGGCAATAGAGCAGTACCCACTGCAACACCAAACATAGAAAGGGGTAATTGATTTAAACGATCAGCGTAATATAAATAAGAAATAGATCCAGATTGCAGGAAAGATGCAAGAATCATATCAACAAGCAAATTAATCTGCATAACGCCAGCACCAATTGCACCCGGTATCATAAGTTTTAATATCTTGCGAACGGGTTCTGTTAGGGTTGGTATAGCAAGCCTTATGGGTACGCCAAGTCTACGCGTTGCTGCATATAACCATAAAAGTTGTGTGAATCCAGCTAATGTAACAGATATTGATACGGCTATGACTGGTTGTGTGTCAAAAAAGCTATAGCTCATTAGGGCGATAATCATAAAAATATTTAAGATAATTGGTGTTGCAGAAGCTGCAGCAAATCGATCGTAAGAATTTAAAATACCAGCTAATAAGGCGGATAGAGACACAAATAATATGAAAGGAAAAGTTAGCCTTACAAGGGTAATACTAAGATCTAATTTTTCTGGTGTATTGACAAAACCAGGGGCGATCATATAAATCAAAACGGGTGTAAATATGATAATAAATAAGCAGAAAATGGTTAGAGAAAATGCCATAACAGAAAACGTATTTTGCGCAATTTCTTGTGCTTTTTTTTCTCCCTCTTTTTCTAAAGTTCCCGCAAATTGGGGAACAAATGCTGCATTAAAGGCACCTTCAGCAAAGAAGCGCCTGAAAAAATTTGGAAATTTAAAGGCAACAACAAAGGTATCGGTAATCCAACTAGCGCCTAAAATATTAGATAAAAACATTTCCCGTACCATGCCTAAAACACGGCTAAGGCTTGTGAAAAAACCAACAGTTACAACATTTTTTAAAAGTTTCATTCACTTTAAATATTAAAAATTTATTAATTTAATTCTATAAGAAAAAATGGAATACTCCTAATAAACTTCA
Source organism: Alphaproteobacteria bacterium CG_4_10_14_0_8_um_filter_37_21 (assembly GCA_002791835.1). Classification (GTDB taxonomy): domain Bacteria; phylum Pseudomonadota; class Alphaproteobacteria; order Paracaedibacterales; family UBA11393; genus UBA11393. The sequence continues at coordinate 39,496 of PFNE01000045.1, forward strand.
TATCTTATATGTTAAAAATATATAAGCGCACTTTTTAGCTGATTGATTTATACAAAAATGGCGAGAAAAATACACCCTGCCGGACAAAGCCATTATATCTTTTTATTGTATATTTTTTAGTATTACCACTTTTTTGTTCTTTAAATTTATAACACGCACCTAAATCTCTACGCATATCAAATCTTACACCTTCTGGACGAATTTTTGTCTGGTTTGTTTTATTGTGCGTCTTCATCCAGGTTTATATCAAGCGCAGGCGTATCTTTATTTATTAAACTTTCATAGTAATTGCTGGTTCTATCGATCAGTGCTTTTATGAGTGATGCTAAGTCTTTTGCATGCACAATAGGCGCGCCTCTTTCGCTTTCTATCTGATAATTTTCTAGTAAGTATAGTGTTGGCATTAAGCGAGAATAACGACGCTCTTTTTCTTTTTCATTACCTTTACGTGGGTCTTCGTTGCGAATAAAGCTTTTCATACTTAAATTCATTGCTGTTAAGAATTCTGTAATACGAACCAGGAGAGTACGCTCCAGGCCTGTTTTTTGCACAAAATCTTTTGGACATTTTTTCTTATTAAAGGTACAACTATTATGCATGCTTTTATAAATTAAACTAGGGCCTGCAACCAATGCCATACTTAAGCCCGTGGCAATTGCACCTGTTACAACCGGTGGTTTTGGAATAGGCAACAAATCAAGTGTTGTTTTAATAGCACCTGCTAAAACATTTTGCACACCACGTTCAAGATCTGCACCATACATGTTGGCAAGACTACCTTTTAACCGCCCTGCAAGCGACCTGTTTTCCATAGATAAATGCGTGTCGTTGATTTCTAATGTATCTTCAACGGACGCTAAAACATATGATGTATATAAAGAATACATATTTGTTCCTTGGCCGTCTAACAATGTAGCTCTATCAATATTAAAATTTTCTAAACTTGTAGGATATATTGGATTTAAAAATGCATCAGAATAATCATTAGCGATAATTTGCATGGATAACGCATCATATTTTTGATCTTGCAGCGCAAAGAAATATTCTGTTAAAAATTTCAATTGTTCAGGAAGCGTCGTTTTAATTTTTTTTGCAAGAAGTGTAAATTGATTTATTTGATTATTGTTATGTTCACGCAAATGTTCATCTAGTAATAAAATGTGCATGTTTGTTAAAAGCGCAAAAGCAAGTTGACGAAGTTTATTATATTCGTTCGCTGGAATATTACGATATGCTTTTGAGGATTTTGTAGAATTTTCACCTTCAAAACTTTCAGACATGTCAGATAATTTGCGCATCAATTTTTCTTGATCTTCTGTTGATGATGCGTTGCGAATTGCTTCTTCTGCCTTTAAATACTCTGGCCCTAGAATAGAAATACATATCTTACTTATAATGGCGTAAATCGCATTATAGTTAATTTTGATTGATTCACCCTTTGGTATTTTTGTGGGGTAAACAGGTTTCGGGCCTTGAAGTAAATCAGACAATTTGACAGGTGTTTCGTCTGTATTCTTGATCTCCAATTTTTCAAGTTGTTTGAAATTTTCAATATAAATATCAATAGAAGCAGGTGTTAGGAATTCCTCTGCTGCATTATCAACCTCTACTTTGTTTGCAATTGCTTTTGCAGCATCTATTTTTAATCCTGCTTTGTCTGTAATTATTTTAGACAATCCTCTTAGTTGATCTTTTAGCTTATTTGCAACTTTTGAATTAGATGCTGCAATTTCTTTTTCAAATAAAGTTCTATCTTTTTGTGATAAGCGCATTCTATAGGAAGGATCTAATGCGCAGGCCATAGAATATAAGTGTAGGAATACATCTTCTGCTGTTGTGTATTCACTAAAGGCAAAGTATACGGCCTCCTGGTGGAATTCTGCCGCACTTAATAATACCTCAAGTACATCAGGATTTTTCTGCAGATAAAGTACGGGTGCGGGTGCAATATCCTTTTTAATTTTTGGATCGATTGTTTGCCAAACGTTTAGAAGGGTTTTAAAAAATGAAGGACATTTAGGGTCGTCAACATTGTTTTCACAAATATTAAGCTTATGCATAATATTATCTGCTGGTTGAATTTTCACAGGAACATTTGAAGGACCATAAAGCAAGGGACTAAACTGACGATTTTCAGCCGCACCTTTGATAACAGATGTCAATTTTGCGCATGCAGGATCTGCTTTTCCTTTTGTAAGGCTTTCTTTGCACGTTTTTGTTAGCGTAAAAAGTGGCGTTTCATTTGCGTCTGCTACAATTTCCCTTATTTCATCAGTATCAATCTCATCCCATTCATCATCAAGATCTTGATTCTTTTGAGAGTTATATCCTTTGTCAACTAATGTTGCCAGTTCATCAAGAACAGGTTCTATGAAAGCACTACAGCCTTCATCTATTAAAATAAATGAGGGTACATTAACATTATTTTTATCTTGTTTGCGAACAATTGTGTCTGGGTGGCATTTATCAATCGCACTTTTTAAGGCTTGTTTGTTTTGCAATAAATCACGCCATTTACTGCCTTCTTTAGACCCTATATATTCCATGACATTATAACAACGTGCAGGATACTGTAAGTCACCAGATATTTTTGCAAGGGGTTTAATTGCTTTTAATTCAGCAACATATTTATTTGTCCAATTTTTTTTTTGAGCAATACAAAATTTTGCTTCAGCAAGAAATGAAACATCACTTTTAATCTGTTTATAAAAATAGCGTGAAAATCGTTCATCTTTGAAAAATGGCTGTAATATATCGTTTTTTTCAGGAGAACCGTCATAGGCAAAAGGGGATTTAATACTTGGAAATGCAGCTAGGTTGTGTATGTTTATGAGTGTCATAAAAAAGACTATAGCATGCTTCATCGTACTTCGATCTCTAGTGCTCTATTTGTCAGTATGCAAAAAAAAAGTAAAGATATCGTTAATAACGATTGTTATAATTAAAAACATGCACTGTGTTGCATAAATCAAAAAATTCTTAAGAACACCTGCTAAAATAGCCGCATCTAACCCGAGCGCTAAGCAGTTTTTTTTAGCAGAAATACAGGCAGATTCATACAACGTAGCATATTTTTTGCAACACAACCTTTAATATGTGATCAGATATTTGTTTAATTCACTGGAATTTTCTGTAACAGATTCTCCATAAATGGTAACGCTATTCTTGCACCTGTTGCGTACTCACCCATCGACTTTGGCTGAGGGTAGCCAATAAAAATACCTATAACCACATTCTTAGTGCCTAAGTTTTTGGTAAATCCGACAATCCATGCGTCTTTACAGTCGTTGGTTGTTCCCGTTTTTGCACAAAAATCAATTTTGCGCTTGGCACATATTGGTACCAAACGAATAGAGGTGCCGCGCATAACTGCACCTTTTAAAAAATCAATCATGTCGCGCGATATACTTTGCTTAACAAGTTCTGTCCTATTATCAAACACTGATGGTTTATCAGCTTTAACGTCATATTCTGATATCAGTTGATTTGATTCATATACAGGCATAAATTCTTGTTCGTGTTGATATATTTGCAGACCATTCTTATCTTTAACGGTTGAAATAAAGTGAGGTGTAATTTTTTTTCCACCATTAGCAATAATAGCGTACCCTGCTGTTAGTTTAAGGAGTGTAGTTTCCCCTGCCCCAAGAGAGAAAGAAAAATCTGTATGCACTTTGTCGTACAAACCAAAACGTTTAGCCATCTCTCCAACAGCATGCATGCCAATCATTCGTGCTAAATGTACAGTCATTTGATTTCGTGATTTTTCTAAACCAATACGCATAGGGGTTGGCCCGTACGATAGCCTAGAAATATTTTGCGGTTTATAATATCCAAGGCCTGGACCCAGATAAATATTAACTTCTTTATCATCAATAATTGTATCGCCCTTGTACCCCTTTTCAAGTGCTGCCATATAAACAAATGGTTTAAAGCATGATCCCGGCTGACGCAGTGCTTGTGTCGCAGCATTAAATTGATTTGCTTGTGCATCAAATCCGCCAGCTACTGCTAAAACGGCACCTGTATCGGGGTGCATCACAACAATACCCCCTGTGAATTCTGGTACTTGCTGCAATTTAACTGTATCATTTCCAGTTGGTTCAACAAAAATGATGTCACCAACACACAACAACACATTGCCAGTTTTCAATATTTCAGATGCATCCCCCCAAAAACCATATGAAGATAATTTCATAACACGTCCATCACTTAGTCCAACGATTGTATGACTTGGTAATATTTTTAAAACTATTGCAATTGGCCACCCTTTATAAACACTTTGCGCTCGCAATATGTTTAGCGATTCTCTAAGCTCTGATTTTACCCATTCTTCTTGCGCTACAGGTAGAGTATGTTCTTCTAATTCTAAATGTGTAATGGGGCCACGAAATCCCCTCTTACGGTCAAGTTTTAGCAAGCCATCACGTAATATATTTTCTGTTAACGCTTGCAGTTCGGGGTCTTGCGTTGTATTAACACTTAAACCTTCTCCGTATACACCTTGTTCCCCAAATTGTTCTAATAAATCACGGCGAACTTGTTCTGAAAAGTAGTCATAGGGGTTTTCTTCAGTGCTTTTAATAGCAATTAAGTCCTGACTTTTGGCTAGAAGAAATTCTTTCTTTGTCAGATGTCCATCTTCAAACATGCGCAAAATGACCCAATTACGTCGCTCAAGTGCTTTTGTTTTATGGCGAATAGGGTCATATGATGAAGGTGCTTTTGGTAATGCTGCAAGATACGCACACTCTTCAATTGTCAGTTCATCTAGCGTTTTATTAAAGTATGTTTGTGCAGCTGCCAGAACGCCATAACTTTTTGACCCAAGATAAATTTCATTTAAATAAATTTCTAAAATCTGATCTTTTGTTAAGCTATTTTCAATTAAAATAGAGGTTAACGCCTCTGATACCTTACGTTTTAAGGAAGGGGCATTGCCAATAATAATGTTTTTAACAACCTGTTGCGTAATTGTCGATGCACCTGATGGGCGCTTACCCCAAGAATTTTTTAGGGTATTTTCAACAGTTGCCCTTATCAAACCAAAAATATCAATACCAGGATGCTTATAAAAATTTTTATCTTCAGCAGACAAAAAAGCATGTATCAAGCGTTTAGGAATTTTATATAACGGCGCATACAGGCGTTTTTCCCATGAAATTTCTGTTAGCTGTGAGGAATCTTTGTCATACACACGGGTCACAAGGTGCGGCTGATAATCTATGATTTTCTCCGCCTGTGGTCGTTCTGCTTCAAGCATGACATAAAGCGTAAATGCCCCTAATGCGACAACTGTCATTGCAATAAAAATTTTAAAAAGCATTCTTGCAAAAGAATTTACCACAATAAAGACAACCCCATAATTTTTTATGATCTTTTTTAGTATTTCCTACTCTAGCACTTCTATCTAAAAACCCCCAACAGCTTAAAGGCAAAGCCTTCTAACTTTTTGCTATTTTAGTGTACTGATAACGATCTTTTTTTAAAAAAGAATGATCGCCACCCTTAAGAAAGATGCGTATTTTCTAGATTTCAGGCAATCGGAAGCCTTTTGCTGATTCATAGAAAACACCCTACTTTAGCGGGGGGCTATCCAACCAGGCTTCGCAACAGCCTTTTGCAAGATTTCGAACACGGGCAATATAAAGTGCACGTTCTGTTACTGAAATAGCACCACGTGCATCAAGCAGGTTAAACATATGGTTTGCTTTTAAGCATTGATCATAAGCAGGTAAAGCCAAATTGTGGCTTAATAGTTTATAACACTCTTCCTCATGATTAGAAAAATGTTCAAATAATTTATCTGTATTAGCGTGTTCAAAATTATAGGCTGAAAATTCTTGCTCATTGCGCTTAAAAATATCAGCATATGTTATTTTTTTTTCACCCTTAGCGCCATTCCAGTCTAGCTCAAAGTGGCTATCAACCTCTTGAACAAAGGTTGCAATACGTTCTAAACCATAGGTAATTTCTACAGGAACTGGATTACACTGGATACCCCCAACTTGTTGAAAATAGGTAAACTGAACAATTTCCATACCGTCACACCAAACTTCCCAGCCCAGACCAGCTGCACCTAATGAGGGATTTTCCCAATCATCTTCAACAAAGCGCATATCATGTGCAGTTGTATCAAGCCCAAAAGCTTGTAAACTTTGAAGTAATAAATCTTGGGGGTTTGATGGTGCTGGTTTCATCAGAACCTGAAATTGATAGTAATATTGCGTACGATTAGGATTTTCGCCGTAACGACCATCTGTGGGGCGCCGGCATGGTTGAACGTAGGCACAATTCCATGCATCCTGGCCTAAGGCGCGTAAAATTGTTGCGGGATGAGACGTGCCTGCCCCAACTTCCAAATCGTAGGGTTGCAAAATACAACAGCCAAGATCTGCCCAAAATTTTTGTAAATCAAGAATACTATGTTGAAAAGATTTCATAAAAACTGCCGTGCTCTTTAAAAGAGTATGTTTAACGCTACATACATAATATAGCAATCATCAGCTTAAAACTCCAGACCAACAAACAGTTTTGGATTTATGCAAAAACGACGATGAAATGCATGAAAGAGTTTGCTCAAAAAAAATTAACCCGCAACCCGTCGTTAGAGACACCTGAAAATTATACAAACCCCGAATTTAAACAATACTTTACTACACACGGCCGTAGGCATTTAAAAACCGTTGATCATTTTCATAAAGTTGGCGTATATCTTTTATGCCATATTTTAGCATGGTAAGACGCTCTATGCCCATGCCTGCTGCAAATCCTTGATAAATAGTTTTATCAACAGAACAATTGTCCAAAACATTTGGGTGAATTAAGCCGCAACCTAAAATTTCCATCCAATCACGCCCTTTCATTTTAATATCAACCTCTGCTGAGGGCTCTGTAAAGGGAAAAAAACTGGGCCTAAAGCGAACGGCTAAATCTTTTTCATCAAAAAAGAAACGCAGGAAATCAATAATAGTTGCCTTCAAATGCCCCATTGTAATATTTTTATCAATCACAAAAACTTCTGCTTGGTGGAACATCGGTGTATGCGTGGCGTCAATATCATCACTTCTATAAGCACGGCCCAGCGCTAAAACGCGCATCGGCGGTTTCTGGTTTTTTAAAATATGCGTTTGAATGTTAGAAGTATGTGTTCGCAGTAAGTTTTTATTATTTGCATCACGACTGTTTAAATAAAAGGTATCTTGAGATTGCCGTGCAGGGTGATGCTGCGGAATATTTAAAGCATTGAAATTATTATTTTCATCATCAACATCAGGGCCCATTTCAAGCTTAAAGCCTAAGTTGCCAAAATATGTTTCTATATCTTCCATCACCTGACTTAATAAATGTAACTTACCTTGTGCACGTGGACGGGTTGTTAAGGTAACATCTACAGCTTCTGCATTAATTTTTTCATTTAAAATAATATCGTCAAAAAATTCTTTTTTTTGCAAAAAGGCTTGGTTAATATTTTCACGCAAAATATTTAACGCTTTTCCTTTTTCCTTTTTTTGGTCAACTGTTAAAGATCCCAGCGTTTTCATTTCTTGGGTTAAAAGCCCCGCCTTGCCAAGAAAAAGAATTTTTGCTTTATCAAGTTCATCTTGCGATTGCAAATTTTCGATCGTCATTTTCCAGTTATCTAGCGTTGTCATCTTAAAGCCTTTATGTATTGAATATATTTTTTAAAGTTAAATAAAGTATATACATTTTTGCCGAAATTGACCAGATTTAAGAAGCCTTTTAACGGGAAATCCCATCATTCATCCATGATTAAACTATCTATGTATCTGTCTTTAACAAGCGGATAACTTCGTAAATTAGGTAATTGGTAGTGCCACCACTCAGTTGTAATAAAATCCCAACCCGCAGCTTTCATCAGGCCAAGAAGCATAAATCTATTTCTTTGAACTGTCATCGGCACGTCTATATTCTTGTGATAAGACAGTTCTGTAAAAGCGTCAAAAGCAGTTCCCATATCAAGGGTGTGACCGTGTTCATCTAATAACGTTAAATCAATTGCCACACCACGCGCGTGCCCAAGTGGACCTGTTTCATCTGGCCGTGATACGAAACGCGGATCAGGAACAGCGTCCCACAGTTTTTGCGCCGCTGCCAAAGGCCGGTAACCATCCCATACTAAAAGTTTATATCCCATTGCTTGGGCCAGATCAGACGCACGTTTCAAGGCATCTGCGGCTTCATCTAATAAATATAACTTCGGTTTTTTATAAATAATATTCTTTGTAAAATTATCTAAAGTGCCATATTTAAGGTCTATCTTAATACTGTATTGTTTCTCATCAATCGGAACTAGGGGCATTGTGCACATGACTATAAATTATTGTTTATAGTATCTATAACCAAACCATATAATGCAATGTCATAAATGTATTATGCTTTTTTAGATAAATCTTTTAAAACTGACGCTTGGCTTCGTAAATTTGACAAAAGACCGATACCCTCAACAACAATATCAAATATTTTATAATCATCACTTTTAACTTTAATTATGACAAACTGCGTATTTACAGGGCCCTTTTTACTCTTAAAAACAGCATTATAAGTTAACCTATTTTTCCTTTGACTTAATTTTGGTATCGCGTTGATATCATCATCTTCAATATTAATAGAGGCAAAAACATCTATTTTTTCTTGCGTGGCATAAATTTTTAACAGGTAGTTTGAAAGTGTGTTCTTAAATTTTTTAAAATTTTCAGCAGAATATTCTTTAAAATCAAGCCCAAGAGAAAATTTGGCTATATGCGGTATTGAAAAGGCATTTGTCATAATAGTTGCAAATTTATTTTTTGCGTCTTCCGTGTGCGTGTCCTGCGTAGCAATTAAACTAGACTTATTTAGCATATTTTTCAAAAAAATAAATGCTTTTTTTTCATCTTCTTGGTTAAATTCTTGTTGTTTCATAACAAGTTCTTGGGCACATAAAAGTAGATTCATCCCCATAAACATAATACATACACGTAAAAACTTTATGATCATTGTTGTCTCCTGACTGTCATGGATAATACCTTACAGATTTAATTATATGCGGATTTGGTTAATATTATATTAATTTTATCATTTTTAAAAAAGTGACATAATAAAAAATGTATCATATTCTTTATACAAATTCTAAGAAAAAACTGGATAAATGCATGAATGTTTTTAATATTATTTTTCCTAATAGATGCTTAGGGTGCGGGACAATGGAAATTGAAGAAGAAAGAGAATTTTGCCCCCCGTGCTGGTGTGATCTTACTTTTTTGAAAGCGCCCTACTGTTCATGTTGTGGGTTACCTTTTGATTTTGAAGAAAGTACAGACTATAAGTCTGAAGTGTTATGCATGCATTGTGACAAAACGCCCCCGGCATATAACAAAGCACGCTGTATATTTGTGTATAATGATATTATTAAAAAGCCTATTTTAGCCTTGAAACATTATGATAATACGCAATATGCCAAAACATTTGCCAAACTGATGGCCCGGATACAAAAAAAATTCTGCCAGGAAGTAGATATTATTGCACCTATCCCCTTACACTGGAAGCGTCTGATGTTAAGGCAATATAATCAAGCAGCCCTTGTTGCCAAACATTTAGGTAATATATTGGAAAAACCTGTTGATTATAAGCACTTAGTACGATCCGCCAATACAAAAAGCCAAGGCCAGCAATCCAGAAAAAGTCGTCAAGCTAATTTAGAAAATGCATTTATTGTAAAAGAACTTTCATTTTTCAAAGATAAAAATATTTTACTTATTGATGATGTCATGACAACAGGCGCTACTTTAGAACAAGCTGCAAAAGCCTTAAAAATAGCTAGACCAAAAAGCATTAAGTGCCTTTCAATTGCACGCAGTGTTCTGGACTGCTAACAGGCTTATAACGTGTGTAGTGCGTTTTATCTAGAAAAATTTGCTCAAAGTGCCAAATTTTAAAATAATATTACCTATAAGAAACTGCAATCTTAACCAACTTGCACAACCCGACAACCATTACCAACGCGCATACACTTTTTAAGCGCATTGTTTCTATTAGAAAAAGGCCCTATCAATAAACGGTATTTCTTTTTAACGCCCGCATCAACTGAACGTAAAATTGGCTTATAATCGCCAAGCTCTGTTGTAAATTTTCGGCGAATTCGATCCCACTCATTTTTTGCAGATTTATCACTTGGTAGCAGACCACCAAGCTGCATGTAGTACCCAACAGTTAAGGGCTTTGTTTCAACAACGTCATTTTTTTTCATCTTTTTTGGCGGTTCCACAAAATTAGTATCCAGGTCTACAACTCCCTGTTTATTATCTTTAGATGCACTTGTTTGTTCTGCTATGTTTTTTTTCACCTCAGCAACTGACGGTATTGTTTCTTGTATAGGTTGCTCTATTTTTTCTTGCTGTTGTATAGCAGGCTGTTGATGTGCTTGCGGCTGCTCAGTGGGTGCAAAATTTTCTTGCCTATATGGGACCTGATAATCCTCTGGGTGACTATATTGCGGCTGTTCTTGAACATGATAATTTTGCTGTTGTTGTCCGTATGCTTGTTGTTGATAATATTCTTGCTGCTGCATTTCTTCTTGTGTTGGGTAAGCATAATCTTGTGGCAAAATACGTTCTTGCTGCACCATTGTTTGTTGATGGGGTGTCAATCTATTATACACATGCATATCTTGATGTGGAAAATATTCACCGCCAGGATTTTCTGGCCTGTGCTTATATATACCTGTTTCTGCTTGAATGAGCGGAATATGTGTATTTTGTGGCTGTGTAGCAAAACGGTAACCCAACCATAAAATAACAGAGACGACCATAAGTGCAAGAATTGTGAAGACAAACTTTATAGGTGACGCGCTATCATCATTATCCTCTGCCTCGTCATGATACGTATTTTCTGTATCTTCCTGCCAAAACGATAATCCTTTTAAATCTTCTTGCGGCAATCTCGCTGTGTTTTGAGGTGTGTAGTTATTATTATTTTGAATATTTCGTTGTTGAGGCTGCTGATGCATATTTTGGGGATATTGCTGATTTATTTGTGGCTGCTGCGGTGCACCATTGGCATTGAAGTATTGGTTTTGCTGGGGTTGCAGTGGCCCCTGTCCTGAGTATTGATTATATTGTGGGTAATGATACATCGGGCTATTTACAGGCGCCTGTTGTGCTGGCATATCTTTTCGTGGATCATGAAGTGGTCCTGTCATAGCACGTGAATCGGAAGATTGTCTTTGCTGCTGACGCGGGTCAATAGCTGGTCTTCCACCTTGGGGCATAGCCATATAGGGTTCTGATTGCATGTTATGGATTTGATTCTCATGTTCTTGCTTATCTGATCGTCTTTTAAATACCATATTAACGCATTTCCTCAACCGGTGTTATTCCTAATAATTTTAGCCCTGAAGAGAGCACAGTGGCAACACCCGAAATGAGTGCAAGACGAGATAATGTTAGTTTTTCATTATTTTCATCAATAAACCTGAGCTGATTATTGCTTTTTCCAGCGTTCCATAAACTATGGAACAAACCTGCTAAGTCATACAAATAGGTGCAAATTCTATGGGGTTCTATACAGCGTGCCGCAATTTCAATTTGTCTTGGGTATTCACAAGCTTTTTTTAATACAGCCATTTCCAACGGATCATTTATGTTACTAAAATCACTGCTTTTCAACACATCATCTGTTATTTTTTTATGAGCGTGGCGTAAAACGGAATATATACGTGCATGTGCATATTGAATATAAAACATAGGATTATCTTTTGATTCTTCTATAACTTTTTTAAAATCAAAATCAATTGTCATGTCTTGATGACGTGATACCATCATAAAACGTGTTGCTTCCGTGCCAACACGTTTCACGACATCTTCAATTGTAATAAAATTACCAGAACGTTTAGACATGCGAATAGGTGTTCCATTTTCCAAAAAATTAACAAGCTGAGATGCTTTCACTTCTAATAAATTTGGATTTCCAGAAATAGCAGAAACTGCAGATTTAAGACGTTTAATATACCCAATGTGATCACACCCAAAGATATTTAAAAGGTGATCAAAATTTCGTCTGTGCTTATGCAAATGGTAGGCAAGATCGCCTGCAAAATATGTCCAGCTTCCGTCTGATTTTTTCAAAGCACGATCAAAATCATCACCGTATTTTGTAGCCCTAAATAGGGTTTGCGGACGCTCTTCCCAATCAGCAGCATCATCAAGCATTTTAGGTTTTTCTAAAACTCCAGTATAAATATCGCCCTTAGCTGTTAAAATATTTAAAACTTCTTGAATTAAATTTTCTTCAACGATTGATTTTTCTGATGTATAAACATCCATCACGATACCAAGACGCTTCAAATCGGTTTGAATTTTTAACATCATGGCGCTTACAGAATCGTCTTGAAATAAAGCCAACCATTTATTTTCAGGGGTATTCACAAATTTACGACCGTACTTTGCGTATAAATCTTTCGCAACAGGTATTAAATAATCACCGGGATATTTTCCTTGGTAAGCATCGTCTTCAACACTTTCTCCACATTCGGTTAAATAGCGTAAATATACAGATTGCGCCAACGTTTTAACTTGCCCACCGGCATCATTAATATAGTACTCACGTGTGACATTATATCCAGATTTTTGCAAAAGCGAAGCAACCACATCACCAAGAACAGCATTGCGACCATGACCTGTATGCATAGGGCCTGTTGGGTTAGCGGATACAAATTCTACATTAATCGTTTTATTTGCCCCCAACGATAAATTTCCATAGGCTTCATTTTCACTTAAAATTGTAGCAAGCTCGTTTAGCCATAATTTTTTATTTAAAGTTATATTAATAAAACCTGGTCCTGCGCAATCTAATTTCATAAAATCAGTATCTGCACTTAAATGCTCTATCAACATTAAAGCTAATTTTTTAGGGGCAACTTTAAACGGCTTTGATAAAACCATGGCAGCATTCGTTGCCAAATCTCCATGTGCAGCATCTTTCGTCGGTTCAACAACGATTTTTTCAACAAGGTGTTGAGGCAGTTCAATTCCCGCCCCGTTTGATAAGAGAGACAAAGCGCTTTGAATTTTTTCTTGAATCTTGATATAAATCGACATTTTTACTTAAATAAACAATGATATGAACTGTATTTTAGCCGATATTTTGATATTTGTCGATTTCATATTAAGGTATGACATAAATATTTTAAATACATAAAACTTATATTTTTTAACTAAATTTTAAGAAAAAGCTTGTTGAAATAGAAATATATTGCTAATAAAGATATTACGAAAGTGGTAAATCTAACGATTTATCGTCTGTACAACATATTATATAAAGAAAATTGGAAACATTGTGAGTAAGAACGTTTGTATTGTGGAGTCCCCGGCAAAAATTGCAAGTGTGACAAAATATTTAGGTAAAGATTTTACAGTACTAGCAAGTTATGGTCATATTCGCGACTTACCCTCTAAAAATGGATCTGTCGATCCTGATAACAATTTTTCCATGGTATGGGATTTTGGTGATCGCGGACAAAAAACACTTACAGCCATTGCAAAAGCAGTTAAGCAAGCCGATACATTATACCTTGCAACCGATCCTGATCGGGAAGGAGAAGCTATTTCATGGCATGTTTTAGATGCGCTAAATGTAAAAGGCGCCCTTAAAGGAAAAACAATCAAGCGTATTGTTTTTAATGAAATTACAAAAAATGCCGTACAAGCTGCTGTTGCAAAACCACGTGAAATTGATCAACAATTAGTCGATGCTTATTTGACACGTCGTGCACTAGACTATCTTGTTGGTTTCAATTTATCACCTGTTTTATGGCGTAAGCTTCCTGGCGCTAGATCTGCTGGACGCGTTCAATCTGTTGCACTGCGTTTAATTGTAGAGCGTGATGCAGAAATAGAACAGTTTAACCCCCAGGAATATTGGACAATTGACGGGCAATTTTTAAACATTAAAGATAAAAAATATTCAGCGCGCTTAACGCACTTAGATGGTAAAAAATTAACCAAATTTGATCTTAGCAATGAAAATATTTCACAAGCTGCAGTTAAAACAGCATTAGATCAAAATTACAGTGTTTCAAAGGTTGTTAAAAAGAAAACAAAACGCAACCCCACCCCACCCTTTATTACATCAACAATGCAACAGGAAGCCGCCCGCAAACTTGGTTTTGGGGCAAAGCGCACCATGCAAACGGCACAAAAACTTTATGAAGGTTTTACAATTGATGGTGAAAATGTTGGTTTAATAACTTATATGCGTACAGATAGCGTCAACCTATCTAATGATGCTTTAACAAATTTACGCAGCTTTATTGAACGTGTTTATGGCAATGATTACTTACCAAGCGACCCGCGTTTTTATAAAAGCAAAGTAAAGAACGCACAAGAAGCGCACGAAGCGATTCGTCCAACAGACATATCACGGACGCCAAAAGAAATGGAACGCTACCTTGATGAAGGGCAACTTAAGCTGTATACCCTTATTTGGAAACGTGCGATTGCCTGCCAAATGGAATCAGCTACTTTTGATTCGGTTGCTGTTGATATTACATCGCAAGATAAAAAAATAGCATTTCGTGCCTCTGGTTCCACTATGGTATTTGATGGTTTCTTAAAAGTTTATCAAGAAGGTAAAGATGAAGGCGACGAAGAAGATGATGAAAAGCTTCTACCTCCACTTGCTGAGGGTGAAGTCGCTAAAGTAAATTCTATCACACCAGACCAACATTTTACACAACCACCCCCCCGTTTTTCAGAAGCTTCTCTTGTTAAAAAATTAGAAGAACTTGGTATTGGTCGCCCGTCAACTTACGCCAGCATCATCGGCGTTTTGCAAGAGCGCGATTATGTAAAATTAGACAAAAAACAATTTAAAGCAGAAGACCGCGGTCGTATTGTTATATCTTTCTTAAAAAATCATTTCACCCAGTACGTATCGTATGATTTTACAGCAAATCTAGAAGAGGAATTAGATGATATTTCTAATGGATCCTTAGACTGGCTAAAGGTCATGACTACTTTTTGGAAAGGGTTTAACAGCACTGTTACCAAGGCAATGGAACTCACCACAACAGAAGTTATTTATGAAATTGAAGAAGACTTAGCTTTCTATTTATTTAAAGGACAAACGAAAGAAGAACGTGTTTGTCCGTCTTGCAAAAAGGGTACAGTTAATCTTAAACTTTCTAAATTCGGCGCTTTCTTAGGTTGTTCGTTATACCCAGAATGTAATTATACAAAACGCCTTGTTGAAGGTGAGGGAGAAGAAGCAGAGGCTTCAGCGCAAACTTTTGAGCCGCAACTTCTTGGAAATGACCCGCAAACAGACCAAACAATACAATTAAAAAAAGGGCCATACGGATTTTACGCTGAGTGGAGTTTAATTGAGAAACAAAAAAAACCAAAACGCGTATCGATGCCAAAACACCTAACACCTGAAACTTTTACTTTAGATGCCGTATTAGAACTTGGAGCCCTACCAAAAGTTATTGGTGAACATGAAGCTTATGGTACAATTAAGATTGGTATTGGCCGTTTTGGACCGTACGTACAATATTCAGACGGTTTTGTATCAATCCCAAAGGCTGAGGAACCAATGACGCTTCCTTATGACCGGGCAATTGAACTGGTCGTTGCAAAAATTGCAAAGGGCCCATCAAAACGAGGGGGCTTTAAAAAAAAGGCACCTATAGCAAAAAAGAAGGTAACAACGGCGAAAAAAAGTAAATAGACAGCTTTTAGATAGTGTCGTCATGAGTTAAAATAAATGCTATTCTGCATTTAGTATTTTTTCACTGGTGCAGCTTTATGGCACAAATACATAGACGTCACGACATTTCTGATAAGGCTTGGTTTCTTTTAGAGCCTCACCTTCC
>PFNE01000027.1:0-3700 GCA_002791835.1 Alphaproteobacteria bacterium CG_4_10_14_0_8_um_filter_37_21
GTAAAACCCGCCACTTGAGAAAAGGTATAAGTTCCGATTTCTGGATGTTGTGTGTTTTTAGTCGTTCAATTTCATGCTTTTTATGGATTGAATTTTAAAAGTTAAGGTGATATTGTCAATTTCAGTACCGACACTACCCTTTCTAGGAACCTGAAATTTGACTGACTTTAATTTAAAAGACTTCATCCTAACAGAAGACGAACTTCATGAAATTAAAACAAAGAAAAAAGAATCAAATCAAATTGCATATGCAATTTTGTTTAAGGCATTTAAGCACTATAAAAAATTTCCAAATAAAGATGACACTCTCTTGGAAGAGATCTTAATTAGCATAAAATCACAACTGAATATTACTAAAAAAATATGTATTAAGTGGGAAAGTAGAACTATTGAACGTTTTAGAGGTGAAGTTCGTCAGCTTTTTGGGTATCGTGTTATTGAACAAGCTGATAAAGATCATTTGAGCGCCCATATGAAACACTTTATTTTTCCTAAAGGTATGAACTGGGAGCAAATAGAAGAAGCGTGTTTAGTCTATTTTGAACACTTCAAAATCGTGCCTCTATCAGGATCTCAACAAACAAGGTTGCTAAAATCATCTTATGCAGATTTTGAGGCTGATCTTTTTAATCAAATAGCACAATCATTATCACATGAAACTAAATGCTTATTAGATAAATTGTTAACAGAAGAAACACAAGAATTAGCCACAATCAAATTTTTTGATTTTAAAAATAATAAGGCTTATCTTAATAAGGCTTCCATCCTGCATGAAATAGAAAAATACAAATTTTTACAATCCTTTGGTATTCCTGATATTACAAAAGAAATAGGGAGTGAAAAATTATTACAAAAATATTGTGACAGAATCCTCGTTGAATCACCAAGTCACATAAGGGCACATTCAAAAGCTCAGCGTTATGCCATGCTTGCATCATTTTGTATTATTAAAAGACAGGAAATATTAGATACTCTTGCAGATTTAGTAATTAAACTTATCAATAACCTTTATAAAAAAGCAGAAAGGCATGTTGATAAGTATATTTTATCTGAGGTCAAGCGAGTGGACGGCAAATTTGACATACTTTTACGCCTTGTCGTTGCATCACTTCATAACCCTTTAAGTACAATTAAGGATCGCATTTATAAGGAAGTGCCAGAGACACTTTTACAGGAACTTTTTTTAGATTTACAACATAGAGGAGATAGATGGTTCAAAAAAGCGGTAACATCAAAGGCACTGTCACTTTTTAAATATGGCAACAGGAATATGATATGGTCGATCCTTAATATTTTGCCATTTAATACAGATCAAGAAAAATACAGTGATGTTTTAAAAGCTTTAGAATGGGCTAAAAAACCAACTGATATTAAAAATAAGTCGATTCCATTTGAACATCTTTTTAATTCCCAGTGGTTATCCTTTATTGAAGTTGAGCAAGAAGATGAAGTCATAAAAATTAATGAAAACGCTTATGAACTAGCCATCTTTGAACGGTTGTCCAAAGAACTTACTGTTAAAAATATTTACATTGATAATAGCTATCGTTACAGAGATCCTAAAAGTGATTTACCTGATGATTTCAATGAAAATAGAGCCCATTATTTTGATCTTTTAAATCTGCCAAAAAATGAAATAGATTTTGTGAATAATTTAGAAACGGAACTGAACAACAGCTTAAAAGAACTCAATGATACTATATTACATAATGAAAAAGTAAAAATTGAAAAACGTAAAAATAAAGGTTCTATAAAATTATCACCTTACACACCACAACAAGAACCATCAAATCTTGCCACTCTACAAAAAAAGATATCGGAGCATTGGGGATCTACTTCTTTAATGGATATCATGAAGGAAACGGATCTTCACATTAATTTTACTAAACATCTTAAAAGTGTATCGTCCAGCGAGCGAATTAAAGTTGATGAGCTAAAACGACGAAAACTTTTATGTTTGTATGGACTTGGCACAAACACTGGTCTTAAACGTATTGCATCGGGGCAGGTGAATGACACTGTATCTGATCTGCACTATATCAAATTAAGGTATATTGATAAACAGAATATAAGAGCATCCATCACTGACATTGTTAATGCGACCATTAAAATTAGAGATCCAAAAATATGGGGAAAAGCTTCAACAGGCTGTTCTTGTGATTCTAAAAAGATAAGCGTATGGGATCAAAATCTTCTCAGTGAATGGCATGTTCGCTATGGAGGGAAAGGTGTGATGGTCTATTGGCATGTTGATAGAAAGTCACTCGTTGTTTACAGCCAGCTTAAAACCTGTTCATCTTCAGAAGTTGGATCAATGATGAAGGGGGTATTAGAGCATGATACTATCATGGAAATGGATAAACTTTATACAGATACACATGGCCAAAGTACTGTAGGTTTTGCCTTTAGCCACTTGTTGGGCTTTAACCTTTTGCCACGCCTTAAAAATATTAGTCGCCAAAAACTTTATAGTCCTTCAAAAAAAGAAAGCTATGAAAATTTAAATGATATTATAGCGTCCGACACAATTAATTGGTCCAAAATTAAAAAATACTATTCAGATATTATTCAATATGTAGCGGCTTTAAAAAACAAATGCGTAGACCCTTCTGTGCTTTTAAAAAGATTATCCTATGACAATAAAGATCATCCGGTTTTCCTGGCTCTTTTAGAAATTGGTAAGGCTGCTCGTACCATTTTTTTATGCCGATATTTAAAAGAGGAGCAATTACGTATTGAAATTCATGAATCCTTGAACACCGTTGAGCGCGTTAATAGCATTATGGGATTCATTTTTTACGGTAAACAAGGTGAAATATCAACAAATAATACAGACCTTCAAGAAATTGGGCTTTTAAGTCTTCACCTTCTTCAGGCTTGTATGGTTTATATTAATACGTTGATGATCCAAGAAATGTTACAAACCCATGACCTTAATTTTACAAAAGAAGACCTAAGGGCTTTATCACCACTCATTCATTTTCATATAACACCCTATGGATCTTTTATGATGGATATGAATACCCGTATACCTTTTAAATCTATAGCAAATGAGAATCATTATGACAAAAACACGCACCCCCGTTCGAGAAAAAGCAAAACAGTTCGCCAAGTTGCTGCATAAAGAAAATCCAGATTATAATTATATGCGCGAATTATTTCGTCATTTAAGACGTGAACTAGAAATATCGGCTGTACAAAAAGAAAAAAAACTACCGTATGTGCCAACAGAATCGGAAGTAAAAGAATTTTATGCAGCTGTATGGAATTCTAAAAATATGAAAGATGTTTTAATTATCAAAACATTGATGTATACAGGAGCCCGTGTGAGCGAACTCGTTGCTATTAAACTTGAAGATATTGACATGGCCAGGTGTCAAATTCGCATTAATCAAGGTAAAGGAAAAAAAGATCGTTTGGTGCCATTTCCAGAAAGTTTTAAAGATGTGTTGGGTTATCATATTGATGGAATGACGAAAAATGGTTCCGTCTTTCTTTTTGAGTCGGATCATAAAAGGGGCTATTCAGATCGTGGCATCAGAAAAATGCTTTCAAAATATACAAAAGCAGCTGGAATAACGCATTCCATTTCTCCACATAAGTTGCGTCATTTTCTCTTTACATGGCTTAAAAAACAAGGTGTTGATGACGCACTTATTCAACCATTTTCTGGCCATGAATCCAGGAAATCCCTAGAAAT
>PFNE01000027.1:3715-4317 GCA_002791835.1 Alphaproteobacteria bacterium CG_4_10_14_0_8_um_filter_37_21
TCTTATTAAAAGATTTCCAGTTTAGATCAATCAAGTGGCGGGTTTTACACGTATCTTAGAATGGGGCCTATTCAGGCCATGAAAGCCGCTAATCTCTTGAGATTTATTCAAAATTGTCCATCGGAGAAGCCCAAGAATCATACGAAAATATCATAAAAAAATTTCCAATATAAAACAGATCAGGCAGGCAAATGGCCGAAAAAGGATGCTTCCTTACCACCCCCCCTTCTTGTGGTTCACTGTCTGTTGAACCTTTCACCTGTTTTAAAGGCTTTGTCTTTGTCTTTTTTGAAAAAAGAGTCTTTAAAATCTGTGTCATACTCATCGCGTACTCTCCTGTGATAAACGCTTAATCCCGATATATGTAACACCACAGCTTTTGATTGACGGGCCTTAATTTAGGCCATAAAAAAAGACCCTAAGGTTTTTGACCTTAGAGCCGCTTTTTTGCTTAACCTGATTCTTGTTCCCGTAAAGGGGTCGTCGTATAACAAAGAATACAGTGCAATTGACTTTGATTTAAACAACTAGAATTGTTCAAACTACTTATTCTTGGCTCAATCGGATTTGCTGTGCGAGAATTATGCAAAGGCTTGGTATCC
>PFNE01000051.1 GCA_002791835.1 Alphaproteobacteria bacterium CG_4_10_14_0_8_um_filter_37_21
ACGCTAAAAATACATCCTCATTCCTGGCTGCGGTTCATATAAGGTGCTTAGTTCTATGGCTGAAAATCTCATGACGACACTATCTAGAGCGGATCTTTTATATACAGGTCCGCTCTTTTTTTATTTGGAAATACTTGTGATAGATGGATATCTACCCTAGACTATTAACATGTAATAAAATGCGCGTGGTTTATGTATGAGTGCTCAAAAGAATCATCCCTTTCATTTAGTTCCGCCAAGTCCATGGCCATTTTGTATAGCGATTTCTTTAATTTTACTAGGCGTTGGTTCTGTGCTTGCCATGCGCGATATCGACTATGTTTTATTTATTGTTGGCTTAATCGCGCTTTCGGCTATTATTACTGCCTGGTTAAGTGATGTTGTTAAAGAATCACGTGAAAAAAATACACATACCCAAGAAGTGCAAATGGGTTTAAAAATAGGAATGGGACTTTTTATTTTTTCAGAATTCATGCTGTTTTTTGCATTTTTTTGGTCATACTTTAACGCAGCGCTTGATCCGATCGCGATGGTTGGGGATGACTATGTTACCGGCATTTGGCCGCCTAAAGGCATTAAAACATTTGATCCTTTTGATTTACCTTATTTAAATACCTTATTGCTGCTGCTCTCTGGTACAACGCTTACTTGGGCGCATCACGAATTATTACAAAATAAAATGTCAGAGGTTAAAAAGGGATTGGCATTAACTGTTGCATTAGGTCTAATATTTACATGTGTTCAAATTATAGAATACAGCCATGCTGCATTTGCCTTTACTGATGGCATATATGCAAGTACGTTTTATATGGCAACTGGGTTGCATGGTGCCCACGTTTTTTTGGGAACCATTATGCTTGCTGTTTGTTTGGCGCGCGCATTTAAAAAAGGGGATCAAACAGCAACACATCATGTTGGTTTTGAATCAACTGCTTGGTATTGGCACTTTGTTGATGTTGTATGGTTATTTCTATTTATATCTATTTACTGGTGGGGCGCCAGCGGTGTATAAAAAAGACTACTCCTAATAAATTATTAATATCTTCCGTGGTAATATAAAGATATAGTGCAAAAAAACAGGATGTTATTGTGATTAAAGATGTAATGAGTTGTTCTACAGGTGTTGTAGATGGATATTTAAATGGTTATCTTTTGGTTGCTATGCCAACAATCGTAGAATCGCGCTTTGAACAGGCATCAATTTTTGTATGTGGGCATGATAAAAAGGGTGCTATTGGGCTTATTTTAAATAAACCTTTACCTGCCGTGTCTTTACCAGAATTACTAAAGCAATTTGATATTGCAGTTACCAGTCATACGCCAAATGCCCCCTTATATTTTGGTGGACCTGTTGATATGGGTCGTGGCTTTGTGTTGCATACATTAGATTACACAAGTTCGAATACAGTTACTGTTAATGAAATTTTTGGTGTTACCGCAACAATTGATATTTTACGCGCCATTGCAAGTGGTAAAGGACCTGAACGATTTCATATTTGTTTAGGGTATAGTGGATGGGGTGCGGGACAACTTGAAATGGAAATGCAAAACAATGATTGGCTTATTGGTAATTCTTCTATGGATCTTATTTTTAATACACCTGCAGATGAAAAATGGAAAAAATGCATGCATAGTATCGGATTACATGAAGGAAATCTGCCGTATTCCGGTGGGCATGCGTAAAAATATTTTTGAAAGCCATTTTTAATAAGGCTAAGTTGCATGATTAATAATGGGTATCTTTATCCAAATTAAAATATTATAAAGTCTATAGGCAGAATCAGTTTTTCAAATAGGCAGATATTAAGTGCCCAATAAAAAGGGCACTAAAGGAAACTAAATTTAGCACAATAAGCATAATGAAAAAGTTATTTGGGTAATCTGGTCCGTAGATTATTGCATTGATGTTTACACAATAACAAAGCAAGATTGTACATAATACGTTGCCGATCAAAAGATATGCAATTGGTATTTTTAAGGAAAATACATTATTAGTTATGATTTTTCTCAATTCTACTTTGAATGCAAGGTCATAAGTTGAACGTCTACATAAAGACAAGGATACAAAGCAAAAAAAACTAAGACACCAAATAAAAACAGTAGTAGGCAATAAGAGTAAGATTAGCCCCATGCCACTCATAAAAAATAAGATATTAACTGGTGGTAAAAAATAGCATCAGTAGACTTAAACACACAGATCCTTTTAAAATATTATTTAAAGTATAGATATTACTTGTTTTACTAATTGATCTATAGTTACTATATTTCATTTTAGTTAACATTTCAATACCTGAAAAATGTAGATCTACAATCGCCATATTAAAGAATACATTGTACATTTCATCACAAAGCATTTTCGTATTTGTTGTGCGCCTTACTGTATTTTTTCTTTATAACCACACGAAAAATGTTTGAATCTTCTTAAGAATCTAAAATTTTACTAACTAGTTTGGCTGTATAATCAAGCATTGGTATGACGCGACTATAGTTCATGCGGGTGGGGCCAACAACGCCAAGGGCGCCAATAATTTTTTGTTTTTTACTATGGTAAGGTGCCACAACAAGAGAACAGCCTGCTTTTGAAAATAATTTATTTTCAGACCCAATGAAAATTTGGATACAATTGGCATTAAGTGTGGCAGTTAATAGTTGCTGCATAGATTCTTTTTTATCAAGCATTGAAAACAATTCACGCACGCGATCTAATTCATTCATTTGCTGAATGGAAGCAAGTAAGTGGGATTGTCCTCTAACAATTAAAGACCCTTTACCTCCTTCATTTTTTGACCAAACAGCAAGACCTGCTTCTACCACTTTCGTGGTGACAGCATCTAAATGCGATTTATCCCGAGCGAGTTCTTCCTTTAAATTGATAACCATCTCTGACAATGTTTTTCCAAATGCACGCTCACTTAAATAGCGCCCAGCCTGTATTAATGTTGTGGGCGTAATAATATTTGGTATTTGTATAATGCGATTTTCCACAACATCGTCTTGATTAATAATAATAGCTAAGGCACGCCCTTGACCTAAGTGTACAAATTCAATATGACAGAGTGTTGATTCTGTTTTTGGCGCCATAACTATGCCGGCACAGTTGGACAGTCCTGAAATTGCCTGGGTAGCTTTCTCTAATACCTCTTCAACATTTTGATTCTTTTCTTCAATCATACTATCAATACGCGCTTGCTCGCTTTTTGACAAATCTCCCACTTCAAGTAAACCATTTACAAAGTATTGCATACCTTTATCAGTTGGCAATCTGCCTGAGGAAACATGTGGTGAGTATAGTAGCCCCTCATCTTCAAGGTCAGACATGATATTGCGAATTGTGGCTGGCGATAACATGTTTGATAATTGTTGTGATATCGTTCTAGAACCAACGGGTTCTCCAGTTTCCACATAGGATTCAACTAATTTTTTAAAAATTTCATTTGAACGTTGATTCAAATCACTAATTGTCATAAACTTTGACGTATATTTTAATATTTTCTATATTTTACCACGTTATGAAGGGTTTTCAAATGCGTATTGATAAACGTAAAGATGATGAACTAAGATCTATATTTTTAGGTCCCAGTTTTGCTAAATATGCAGAGGGTTCCTGTTTTGTAAAGTTTGGTGATACGCACCTGATTTGTACTGCAACAATTGAAGAGCGCGTACCCCCTTTTTTACGCAATAAAGGAACAGGGTGGGTGACGGCAGAATATGGTATGCTGCCAAGAGCGACACATGACCGTGTTGATCGCGAAGCTGCGCGCGGAAAGCAAACCGGCCGCACACAAGAAATACAACGTTTAATTGGCCGTTCTTTAAGAGCTGTTACTGATCTAAAAGCTTTAGGTGAGCGTCAAATCAAAATAGATTGCGATGTGATGCAGGCAGATGGTGGTACAAGAACAGCAGCCATTACGGGTGCATATGTGGCCCTTCGTCAAGCATGCATGGTGCTTCTTAAAAATAAAAAAATAAAAGAAATGCCTTTGACAGATTACTTAGCAGCTATTTCATGCGGTATAGTAAAAGGAACGCCTGTCCTAGACTTAAATTACCTGGAAGATTCAACAGCTCAAGTAGATGCGAATTTTATCATGACAGGTTCAGGCAAACTTGTTGAAATTCAGGCATGTGCAGAAGACGAACCATTTACAACAGATGAATTAACTAAAATGCTTAATTTGTCACAAAAAGGCATTCAAGAAATTATTGAAAAGCAAAAAACATTATTTAAATAGAATTCATTGCGGTAATTTATTCGCATAATAATAAAAAAGCCCACTATATGTAAAAATAGATATATAGCTATTTTTACATCTGTCTTTACTGTTTTTTAATGAAAAGATGATAGCTTAAGAATATCAAGGCTTGCTCGAGTTGCACATTTATAATGACCAACAATACACCTGATAGTATATGCACTGAGGTTATTCAAAAAATCACAGCGATGTATTTAAATGAAATCACAGCTGTTGTTGATGGTGAAAAAAACTTTCATTCTTTTGTGCAGGCTATGTTTTCCATGCAAGGAAATGAATTTTTCAATCAACTAGATGAACCAAATAAATTTGAACCTTACGCACAAGCCATATACGACCTTTGGGTACAGTTTTCTCAATGGAAAGCAAACCCAATTCCAACCTTTGGCGTTCTCAAAAACACAAAAGCTAAAAATCAAACCTTTTTTTCAATTATAAGTCAAGACTTTAATTATATTTTACGTAGCCTCCAGTATGTATTTAAAAACTTAAACATTAAATATATTAACATAATGCACCCTGTCTTAAGGGTTAAGCGCAATGTTGATGGCACATTAATTGATTTAGACGAATTAAAAAATACGCATCGTGCAGGATACCATTTTGAATCTATCGTGCATTGCTTAATACTCTCTCCCTTAAGCAATAAAGAACTAGATAAGTTGAAGCAGACGGTATGTGATTTATTCTTAGAACTCACAACAATTTGTTCTGGTATTCAGCCCACAGAAAGAAAAATGGACTTATTGTCTTCTGTTTTGTATAAAAATACAGAACAAGGCGAATTCTTAAACTGGGTGAAAAATGGTTTTTATTATTTTTATGGATATCGTTATTTTAATATAACAGGTGCATCATATAGTGGTGAATATTCTTTAGATGAGAAGTCTGTTCAAGGGTTGTTTTCTATTGACAAATTTAATAGGCATCACGATCTACAGCCAAGCTTTAGTCATGAAAACTTAGATACAAGTTTATTGCTTGCAAAATCCCCACTAAGGTCACATATCAATAATGGATCACGCTATGATTCTATTGAGTTGCCTGCCCTTAATGAAAATGGCAATATTAAAGGCCTCTATCAATTTATCGGTTCTTTTACGCCTGATTTTTTTAGCGCATCGCCTTCGGTTGTTCCTATTGCGCGCAAAAAGGTTAAAGCTGTATTTAACCAATTTGGCTTTGACGAACAATGGTATAACGGTAAACTTTTAAAAACAATTATTGATAGTATTCCACTAGATTTCTTTTTTCAATTAGACGCAGCTACATTGACGCAAATCTGTCAGCGCGTTTTGAATAATCAAAAAGCTGTTAGTTTTTATATTCGCGGTGAAGCCGAAGACCCGTATGTAACAATTTTAGTGTTTTTGCCTGTAGAAAAATATAGCTATGCACTGAAATCTCATATTAGACACTATTTTGAGACCGAATTAAAAGGAATTATAAGGTCTGAACATATTCGCATTGAAGACCAACTATATACACGTATGGTTTTTGTCTTAGACCGCTATGATGGCGAAAAAGTAGTATTTAATAATAAATTGCTGCAAGAGGGATTAAATGCAATTAGCGAATCATGGGAGGACAAACTATTAAAAATAGCCGACTATGACTTAGCCCAACATGCTTTAGACTTGTTTCCTAAACAATATAAAGAAGATTGTTCCGCACACATTGCACTGCAAGACTTTGCCGATTTTCAAAAAATGAAAAATCAAAATAAGGTTATATTTAATTTATATGAAGTAAGCGGTGAGTGTGAGCTTCATATGTTTAACCCAAAAGGGGCCAGTCTCTTATCAGAAATTTTGCCTGTTTTAGAAAAATTTGGCTTGCAAGTTTTTGAAGAATCAACTTATTCTTTAAATCAAGATGACGCTGATATACAGCCAATATTGCAATTCTTTTTTATTAAATTTAAGCATCCAATCACTGAATTTAAGGGTTTTAAAGAGCGCTTTTTAGAAGCAATAGATAGTGTTTGGGCAAAACGCTCAGAAAGTGATGACTTAAATCAGTTAATCGCGCAAACAAACTTAACCTTGCGCGACCTAACTTTAATGAGGGCTTTTATTAAATTTTGTAGCCAAACAGGCATCAAATACTCTTACAACTATATTGTTAATATTTTAAAATCACATCCAAAGTTTATTTCTGAATTAGTGCAATGTTTCCATTATAAATTTAACCCACAGCAAAACAATATAGAAAAAGCCCATAAGTTCATGCAATCGCTTGAACATTATTGTGCTGACCTTGAAAAAGTTGATGAAGACATTATTTTGCGTCATATTGTTAGTGTTGTAAATGCAGCAGTTCGAACAAACTATTATCAAAAAAATCTAAATGACCCCTATCAACCCTATAAAGACTATATCAGTATCAAATTTTATTCTAAAAAAATACTTGACTTACCCAAACCAGCACCATTATATGAAATTTTTGTTTATTCTTCTGAAATGGAAGGTGTTCATTTGCGGGGCGGGAAAGTTGCACGTGGTGGACTGCGGTGGTCTGATCGTGTAGAAGATTTTCGGTATGAAATCTTAGGCTTAATGAAATCCCAGATGGTTAAAAACTCCGTTATTATTCCACTAGGCTCCAAGGGTGGGTTTATCGTTAAGGGCTTTGAAAGTGCTAAGGACAAAGGTGCTACAAGAGAAGAATTACAAAATTTAGTTATTGCATCTTATAAAAAGTTTATCAGTGCACTATTAGATATTACAGATAATCTGATAGACAATAAAATTATTAAGCCTAACGATTGTGTTTGTCATGATGAAGATGACCCTTATTTAGTTGTTGCAGCAGATAAGGGGACAGCAACATTTTCTGATATTGCCAATAGTATATCTGAACAATATGGATTTTGGTTGGGTGATGCGTTTGCATCGGGTGGTTCAAAGGGCTATGATCACAAAAAAATGGGTATTACAGCTAGGGGGTCGTGGGTTAGTGTCAAACACCATTTTTTAGAAAAAGGTGTAGATATACAAACAGAGCCATTTACAGCAGTTGGTGTTGGCGATATGGGCGGCGATGTTTTTGGCAATGGCATGCTTCAATCACAACAGACACGTTTGCTTGCAGCTTTTAATCATGAACATATTTTTATTGATCCTACCCCAAATGAGTGTGCGTCATTCATAGAAAGAAAACGTTTATTTGAAAACCCTCGTTTAAAATGGTCAAATTATAATGCAGATCTTATTTCAAAGGGTGGGGGGGTATACAGTCGTTTTGTAAAGTCTATTAAAGTGACACCACAAATGCATAAGGCTTTTGGTATTCGTGCTGATATAACGACTATTTTGCCTGATGATTTAATAAAATGCGTGTTAACAGCACCGGTAGATTTAGTTTATTTTGGTGGCATTGGCACTTTTATTAAAGCATCACACGAATCACATGCAGATACTCAAGATCGTTCAAATGACACAGTACGCGTTAATGCAAAAGATCTGCAAGCGAAAATAATTGGAGAAGGTGCAAATCTTGGTATCACACAGCTGGGCAGAACGGAGTTTTCGTTAAAAGGTGGACGTATTAATATGGATGCCATTGATAATTCTGCTGGCGTTGACTGTTCTGACCATGAAGTTAATTTAAAAATATTTTTCAACCAACTGATACAAAATAAAAGACTGTCGCGAAACGAACGTGATCAATTATTGGTTGAAATGGAAAATTCTGTTGCACTACATGTTTTAGCCGATACGCAACAACAAACTTTTTTACTAAGTGTTATGGAAAAAAAATCTGTTTGTAATGTGTCAACTTATGAACAATTAATAGACGATATGTCTAAAAATGCAAACATGCCCTTAAGTAGAACTGTGGAATTTTTGCCTGATCAGGAAGAATTAGCATCTAGGCAAGGGCGTGGGCTTTCTTATACAAGGCCAGAACTTGCAATTATTGCTTCTTATGCAAAAATTCAATTATACCAACAATTGCTAACATGCTTAGATGATAAAGAATATGATAAGTATTACATGAGCTATTTTCCTGAAATACTAGCAAAACGGTTTCCAGATGAGTTAACCCAACATCCACTAAAACGTGAAATTTTATGCACAGTTCTTTCGAACTATTTAGTAAATAGATGTGGCGCTAATTTTTTAAATGAAATTACCTCGAATATTGGTGCGGATCACGGACAGATTATAAAAGCATTTTTTCAAATTGTAGCGTTGGCTAAGTTTGATGATTTGTGGAATGAAGTGGTCTCTACTGATGAAATCTCTATTTTTGAAAAATATGATACATGGAACAAAATTACACAAGCTGTGCGTCAGATGATTTTTAGCTATTTGCGCCATAGACAAGCGCTTGAAGGATGTGACGAAGCCCAATTTGCTGAAAATATTGAAACAGTGATTGCAACATTTACAAAAGAATGTGATGTTAGTGGGTGTGTTTTGGCGCGTAAAATAGAACTATTATCATACTTTCCGATTGCTTTAGAAGTTGCTGCCAATCAAATAAATGGGCATATTGATTCAGTTGATTATTTTTCTGACTTTTTTGAAAAAGTTTCAAACGAGCTTTGTTTTACTTTTTTATTAAATATTCAAAGAGAAAGCGCTTTTAATAAACAGTGGGAATTAGGTACAAAACATATTCTTGATGACGATTTGCTTAATATCATGACATCTTGCGTTGTTCATGCTATGAATGCACACTCCTTAGAATCTTGGCTTCAAGAACACCGTCATAGCATTGATTTATACAAACGTCATATCAAGATTGCGCAAAGCTCTTATTCCACAAATGATAAAGATCTTGGCATTATTACATATGTTGTTAAACAGCTAGGTTTATTAAATACTGCCCTAAAAACCAAACTCACTTAAAATATTTTCATACACTTCTTGTTTAAAATTTATACAATAGTGCATAACAGTTTTTTTGTCAGCCCACATATAGGCAAAAAATTCTTGGTGACTTGTCTGTAAATTAATGTCCTGATCGCGCCCTGTGAACTTGCATAAAAACCACTTTTGACGTTGGCCAATCACGCCATTACCCCAATACTGCCTAACATTTTCAAGAATCGTTTCAGGTAAGATGTAAGAATGCCAATTGGCACTCTCTTTGATCACGTCAATTTTATTTGTACCAATTTCTTCTTCAATTTCACGCAAAATAGCATCTTGAGGAGACTCATTTAAATCAATGCCACCCTGTGGCATTTGCCAAGAATTTTTAATACCACACCGTTCCCCTAAAAAAATCTGATTATTTTGATTAATAATAACGGCGCCAACACAGGGCCTATATAGTTTGATCATTTATATGAAATTTAATTAAAGTTACTCGTAAGTACTATATCACTAAAAATCAATTTCTTACATATTTTCTTCGAAATTATGCTATAGAATGAAGCAAGGCGCTTTGAAAAAATATTTTAAAAATACACGTAACACAATAAAGCCTTTAAAATATAGCAGAATTAACTGTTTATTAATCATTTAAAGGTATTATTAAATAATATATACAGCTTCTATAATGTTAGGAAAACGTTATGAAACATCCGTTATATTTTAGTTTTTTTATTTTTACGCTCCTTTTAACTGATGCTAATTTTTCACCTGCATACGGTAGATCCACAGATGAAGGATGGGGACAAGATCGCTATGAAGAAGAAGCCCAATATGATAGAGAAGACAGACGTTATAGAGCGCAGTTACGCGAAGAACAGGAACGTGAAAAAACACAGCAAGAAGCACGTCGGAAAAAATATCGTTCTCTTCGTGAAGTAACATCTATATTTGATGCAGTTTCTAGAAAGATATCTGATGATGACCTCGGCACTGTTTTTAGAGCTTTACAAAGTACATTTGGCGATGACGTAACGTACCAAATAATGGATAATTTATCTGAAAAAGATATGCGCACATTATTATTAGAAAATTTTTTTGGTGGTGACGATTTAGTAGGTAGTGTTAAAATCATTTTAGATGATAATTTTTATGCACAATTTCTAGCATCTTTAACATTATCAAAATTCATATCTGACAGTACTGTGCAAATATTACAAGACCTTATGGAGCAAAAGCTTTTTAAAAGATGGGAAAATATCCAACGGTTGAAAAATCAAATTATTGCAAAACAAATGGGGTATATCCCAGAAAAAGAGCTTGCGCCACTTGTCAATATTATCAATAAAACTGTAAAAAATACAGACATATCAGAAGATTTTATCTTAGCTGCCTTTGAAAACATAAAAGAAACATTTGATTATACGTTTGCCTATCAACTGTTACACACACATGTTGACAAAAATATTCGAAGCCAGCTTGTTCGTGAACCCTTTTTTGAAGGAAAGCCCGTGGATAAAACAAAAGTTGTTATCAATCCTCAGTTTTATGCAACATTAATAGATGCCTTATATCAAGATAAAAATATAGAACCTGCTGATGTGGATATTTTTGTGCACTTTGCAGAAAATGTATTAAAAAGGAACTGGCCAGAAATTAATGATTTAAGAATGGAAACCATGAGTCAATCTGAAGATGCTTGGGGTGGTGCGGATCATGCTGAACAAATTAAAACACGCGAATTGGAAAATATTTTGCGCCAAAGAAATATAAACACCGATAAAATAAAAGCACAATTTATTATTGACTTCATAACGACGTATCTGCAAACAAGAGAAACGGTTGATATTTCGGCATTTGGCCGTTTTGGCGCCGCACAAGATACGAGACTAGATCGTTTTAAAGCCGCTTTAAAAAGTGTAAAATCTAGCTATAACAAAAAAATTTCAGACAAACGATACGCGCGTAATATTCCTGATGCCAATTTTTCAAAAGACTTTACGTCATTAATAGATGAAATTGAAAAAAAGACTATGCAAATAGATGGGCCACGTTATACACCGTGGTTATTTCAAACTTATCTTTCAAAGCTTACAAATCAAAATTTAAAGAAACAAATACTAAATGGTATTCGGGTTGATGTTAAAAAAGCCTTTGCGCATGTAACAGAATCCCAAACAAATGGAAAACCCGTTCACATGAACAGCGATATGCTTTACCTATTATGCATTCAATTGATTGGTTCTTTAGAACAAGAAATGCTAAAAAGTGATTCTGTTACAAAAGTTCAAGACTTTATTAAAAATACAAAGGAATTAATTCAAGTCATATTGCCTTCTAAACTGAATAGTTCTGGGGTCGTAATGGGTGTTTTGCAAACAATTTTGCAAACAATACCCGCTCAAATTCAAAAGCCAGATGCCAATATTTTATTTGGTGTGGGTATATTTAATATGATTAAGGCTTTTGACTTAAGTGGTCCTATCCAACAAAGACTGGTGCAACGCATTCAACCAACACTTGCCCAAATGGGTATAAATAACCAAACTGTCGCACAGTACGAAGCACAGATGGTTCAACACTTGCAACAGTTAAAATTAATCACGGCAGATTCCACACAAAAATTAGATATTTTCAACCAAAAAGAAATAAATTCTGTACTATCTCAAGATAAATCAAAAAGCGTACTAGAACGCACAGTAAATGCTGTTGATTCGGCTTCCAAGACACCTGTTGGTAAGAATTTTTTTAGTCGTATTTTTGGTTAAAAAAGACAAGCCTTTCAAAGGCGTCTTTGCTTCTTTATACTATTATTAAGATAAAGAAAAATATTCAAAGGTTTGACAATAATGATTAAAAAATTTGTGATGTTATGTTGTTTGTTATCTATTAGCGTACATACATCTGCCACATCTGTTTTAAAGGATGCTAATGCTAAAACTTCACAAGAAACATCTAAGGATCCTCAATATTTTAAGAAAGTGAATTCCTTTTTAGATGTTTTGGATGATGATAAAAAACGAACTGAATGTGTTCGTGAGTTAACACAATCTGTGGAAAAAAACATTTTTAATTTTACACAAATTAAAAATTTTATATTTTACATAATCAAATTAATGATTATTATTATTTTATATTATGGCTTAAAACGCTTTGGTCTTAAACTTCTTCGCTATCAAATAGACCTTCTGCGCAAGCGGCATAAACAGAGAGAATCTAAAAACATTGATGGTGTAGACAGTCTTTCAACAATTGAAACCTTTACCACTCTGTTTACATCTATTTTTACATGGATATTACGTATTTTATTTACGTTAATGTTCATGACAGCCCTTGGCGTGAACGTAAATCCGCTAATCTATGGTGTTAGCTTTTTAGGTATCGGTATATCGTTTGCATCACAAAGTGTCATTAAAGATTTCATTAATGGTATTTTATGTGTGACGGATGGATCTATTGCAGTGGGTGAAATTGTTCAAACAGGTCAACATAAAGGTGTTGTGGAAAATATTACGCTACGCAGCTTGTCTTTACGCTACAACAGTGGGGAACTGGTTGTCATTCCTTTTTCAACAGTTTCTGACATCATAAATTATTCGCGCACTTTTTCAAAAGTAAAAGCAGAATTTATTATAGCGGCTGATCAAGATATAGAAACGGTCCGCAATGCATTAAATGATGCTTTTGATGATTTTAAGAAAACACATCAACTTATGATTTTAGAAGATATTCTATATTCAGGCGTTAGCCGTGCCAGCGAAAATGGCAGTCACATATATGCCATTTTTAAGGCAAAGCCAGATCCAACTGGGCGCTTAAAATCATTTTTCCATACGTGTATTCATGAACAAATGATTAAGCATGATATTCGCCGCATTGATGGCAGTAACGAATATTTAGTTTTTCAAAAAGATGAAAAATAATGTTTATATTATTCTTCGATGAATTTTACGATTTTTGCTTTATCTAAGTTAAACTGTTTGCGTTCAAATTTTGTATCATAGTTAGAAATACTTAAAACAACATATTGGCTTGGTGAATAATTTGTTTTCGGTATAATTGCATAATAAATACGGTACGCATTATTTAATGTACAATGATGAACTTGATATGAAATACCGTTAATGGTTGTTAAAAAAGTACCTGGTCTATAATGATCGGGCGTACTTCCAAAACGCAATTTTTCAAATGCTGCTATAATGTTCGATCTTAAGGCTCTTAATTCTCTTTCATCCAAAGTACCTTCATAATTTGAAAAATCATAGACAATATGTTCAATAGCAGGGGTAATAACGGCTTGTTCTGGCATTCCACCTGCGTCTGCAGACTTATCATCAATAACGCCCTCAATTTGTATTGCTTTAAGTAAACGCAAATATGCTTGAGTTTCTCGATAGATTATTTCGCCTCTTGCATCATTTTCTGCAGTATTAAGCGCTAAAAAATCACGTTTTTTCTGTGATTCAAATTCATCAGCCTTATTTTTTTTATTGAGTCAACATCAGGCTTAGGGAAAGCATCTACTAAATGTTTTTGTTGAGTAGCTTTCCATTTAGTACGTTCATCTTTTTCATTTTGAGATATTTTTTGAAAAACGTCTAATGCTGCTTTTGCCATATTTGATGGTGCAGCATTGTGAATAGTTAAATGGCTATAATACATAATTGCTTTATTTTTTTCCAGTACTTCTTTATTTTTATGTAGTTTTCGTAAATTGTCAGAAAGCATTTTATGATTATTAGATAGTGTCGTCATGAGATTTTCAACCATAGAACTAAGCACCTTATATGAACCGCAGCCAGGAATGAGGATGTATTTTTAGCGTATCGTGTTGCAAGACCTCGCCATCTTTTTAAA
>PFNE01000009.1 GCA_002791835.1 Alphaproteobacteria bacterium CG_4_10_14_0_8_um_filter_37_21
ACGCTAAAAATACATCCTCATTCCTGGCTGCGGTTCATATAAGGTGCTTAGTTCTATGGCTGAAAATCTCATGACGACACTATCTAGGGCCAACTTTTTATTTGACCCTTCCGGATAATTTGATACTAAGCCTTTAATCTGAGGCCATTCTTGCTTAGAAAATAGTTTAAAAACTGTGAGTATATCATCTGCTGAAGACAATTCAGTTAAATTGTTAAGATGAGCGCCTCTGTCTTGTTGTATATTATCAGCGTCTTTTAATGCGGCTTGACCAATATTTTCTTCTATTTGAATAAAGACAGTACCAGAATTGTTAGATATAGGCGATGACGCTTCCATTGCCGCTAAGGGCGCTAATAAGGTTTGGTATATAAATGCAGTTAGCGTAATCTTGCTGACAAGCTTATTCATAACGACTGGCTCCCTTACCCTGTTATATATAATCAGGCAGGTTATCTTAAAAATGTATGAAGGGCTTTCAACTGCGTGGTGTGGGCCCACGTGATACCTTCACACATAAAGCGACATTTACCTGTCTGCATACTCTTGCTTTAAAAAAACATTGTTCTGCTTTATGAACTATATATAATATTTGGGTTATAAAATTGCAAGGTTTTATTGACATATAAATTACATAAATGACCCCAGAAGAAGACTTATGCATTATAAGAATTCCGGTCTACCTTGAACCTAACAAGGAATTTTCATCAAATAATTGTTTGCAGCTTGCTATTTGAGCGCTCATCAGATTTAATAAGAGGGCGTAAATATAGGCACTAAATAGATCCCCAAATAAAAAACATCATACTTTTCACCGCATTGCTTTACGGATGCTCCTTTTTCAAAATGGGTCAAAAGCCATAAGTACATTTTAAACAGTTAATTTGAGGGTTCTTTATTTAGCTGTAAAGTGACAAGATACGTTTTATGTCTAAAGATTTCTCTAAATCAAAAGAATGAAAATAGTTTAATTGCCATTTTTGCGTTCGTATGGCCTGCGTGCTTGTTACTATATCCCAAGGGTGGTAAACACGAAAAGCACACTTCCCCTTTGTATTCTTTGATGCCAAAACACCGTGTTTCACAAGGACTGACTTTGAAAATACAAATTGACCAACTTCGCTGCCCTTGCTGACATTGACAACACAAAAATCGATATAATCATCTATATGAAAAGGAAGCGGCAAGCTATTATTGACACGTTTCCAAAGTGTTACAAATTGCCCAAATTTTGTTGGGGTTGTTTTTGCAACACGGAAGATAACATGTTGATTGTTTATTTTAAGTGAACATCCTAAATAATCTATACAATTTTTGTCTATAACTGGTTGTGTGCATGTTAGCTTGCAAGGTTCATAGATATATTTTATTGTTTCTTGAATATTCAAAACTAGCGTACTAAATGCTTATACTTGATGCGTGTTGGTTGATCTGCAGACGTGCCCAAACGTTTATGGCGATCAGCCTCATAGGACTGATAGTTACCCTCAAACCATATAACTTGACTATCACCCTCAAAGGCAACAATATGCGTTGCTATGCGATCTAAGAAAAAACGATCATGACTAATGACAATAGCGCAGCCAGCAAAATTTAACAAACCTTCTTCAAGCGAACTTAATGTTTCAACATCTAAATCGTTTGTTGGTTCATCTAACAGCAGTACATTTCCGCCTGACTTTAATAATTTTGCAAGGTGAACACGGTTGCGCTCTCCCCCAGAAAGCTGTGATACACGTTTTTGTTGATCGCTTCCCTTAAAATTAAATAGGGAACAATACGCACGACTTGGTATCGGTTTTTTACCAAGCATGATTTCATCATGGCCTTGTGAAATTTCTTCCCAGACTGTTTTGCCATCTGCTAGCGCGTCACGAACCTGATCAACATAAGCCATCTGAACTGTATCACCAATGCGGATACTACCTTTATCGGGTTGTTCTAAGCCTGCCATAATTTTGGATAATGTTGTTTTACCAGCACCATTTGGCCCAATAACACCAACAATACCACCCTTTGGCAAGTTGAAGCTTAAATTATCAATAAGAAGTTGATCATGATATCCTTTAAAAATATCAGTTGCTTCAATGACAACATCACCAAGGCGTTCCCCTGGTGGAATGTAAATCGCACCATCACCAGAACCAGCATCAAGGCTGTTACTTCTTAATTCTTCATAAGATGAAATACGTGCTTTGCTTTTGCTTTGACGACCTTTAGGGGATTGTTTAATCCAATCTAATTCTCGCGCTAATTGTTTTTGTCTCGTTGATTCTTGTTTGCTTTCAGTAGCAAGTCGTTTTTGTTTTTGTTCTAGCCAGCTAGAATAATTACCTTCATAAGGAATGCCTTGTCCGCGATCAAGTTCTAGAATCCATCCCACAACATTATCTAAGAAATAACGATCATGCGTTACCAAAATAACGGCACCTTTATATTCTTGCAAATGGCGTTCTAGCCAAGCAACAGATTCAGCATCTAAATGGTTTGTTGGTTCATCTAAAAGTAATAAATCAGGTTGCGCTAATAAAAGCTGACAAAGGGCTACACGGCGTTTTTCACCACCCGATAAATTCTCAACAGATGCATTTCCTGGTGGGCACCGAAGCGCGTCCATTGCAATTTCTACTTTTCTATCAATATCCCAGGCATCAAGGGCATCAATTTTATCTTGAAGTGTTCCCTGCTCTTCAAGCAAGGTGTTCATTTCATCTTCAGACATTTCTTCTGCAAATTTGGCGCTCACTTCATTGAAACGATCCATAAGATCTTTAATTTCTTTTAAGCCCAACATAACATTTTCTGATACTGTTAATTTTGGATCAAGCTCTGGTTCTTGCGGCAAATAACCAACAGTCGCACCATCTGCAGCAAAAGCTTCGCCATTAAATTCAGTATCAAGACCAGCCATAATTTTCATAATGGTTGATTTACCAGAACCGTTTGGCCCAATAATACCAATTTTTGCGCCAGGAAAGAAAGAAAGGTAAATACCTTTTAATGTTTCTTTACCGCCAGGGTAAACTTTCGATAAGTCTTTAATAACATAAATATATTGGTAAGATGCCATGCGTCGCTTTATTTAAAATTTTATCTTGTGCCTAAATTATAGAGGATTTTTACGTTAAAAGGAAGAAATTAATGTTTTTTTCTTCTAGCTGTAACAAGGTTTTCAAGGGGCCTTGTCTTCAATTGCCTTATAAGTGGCCCCTGCAATAAATAATTTATGTCTTTTGACATGTTTTTTATGTTTCAGCCAATCGAACTTTTCTTTTGTGAAACTTTAAGTTTTTTAGGGTGTGGTTTTTTGTTTTTCAAAGATGCCGCTTTAGGCACGCATACTGAACGTATAATAACTTTACTTTGATTTACCTTCAGCGCCCTACTAAGGCCAGCTGGCAAAACAGAGCTCACGAATTGAACATTTTTAGGTAATCTTAATATACCACGTAGCCTGTCCTTTGTAATTATTCGGCTTAAGCTGGGGATGAAAATATTATCATCTTGTATGCGGGCATCTGTTAAGTGTTTTAATTCAATTTCAGCAGGAACAGCTTCTAATAAATGACTGTAAATTATTTCTGCAGACTGTAGGGAAATTGGCATTGTTGTAGGGCTCTGTTGATGATAGAATTCCGCATTAGGTGGTAAGAAAAAATCACTGGTTAGATCTTTTACATCCTCAATAATTTGCTGTAAATTTTCTTTTGTTAAAAGTGTGGGTGATTGCGGGCAATATACGTGATCAGTTTCTGTAATGAAAGCGCCTTCAAAAAAATTTACCTTTGGGTCTTTAATGACACAAGATTCTATCTGCCCAATATCTATAGGTACTGTAACCGAATTACTGCAAGTAGAATTTCTATATAGAACCCCGCCACCAGAATGTTCACGATCAAATAGTTCTAGTGATTGACATCGTGAAGAAGAAGATGTTGATGATGCAAAAGTATTGTAGTTACCTAAATAGAACCCGTTTAGGGGCATTAAAAAAAATACAGTTAATACAGTTAACTTATTCATAAAATTTAAATTAAGTTTAAAGTTTCTATATACAGTGTAAATAAAAAAACATTTATATAAAACAACATAATTTTTTGACACTTAACATTTTGTTAACTAATTAACTTTATAATAAAAATTAATGACTTACCTAGAACCGAAAAAAGGATTTTTATATGTATCTTAAAAAATTAACTGGCATAAGCTTAATTGCACTTGGTGCACTGTCACCATTAATGGCAGACCCTACTAAGACTTTAGATAAGGGCGTTAAACGCGTAGCAGCATCTGCTGGTATGATGCAAGATGCTGATGAAATTCCAGCTGAAGCTACGGATATGATTAATAAAATCATCAAAGAACGAGATGCTGTACAAACTACTGAAGATCAATTTAAACAGTTGGTTCAACGACTTGTTCAAAAGGGTATTGTCGTTCCTATTGATGCACTTGTAGCGGATAAGACACAAGAATATGCAAATGCATGGGCAGAAATTAGCGCATTGAATGCAGCATACGAAGCAGCGCAAAACGGTTTTGCGTCTGACAAGGAAGAACCCGAAGAAGTTAAAACATTACGTGGTAATCTGGCAAAAAAACAAGCTGAATATGATGCGCTTGAATATAATGATACGTCCCCATCTTTAGTAGTTCAGCCAAATGCCGGGAAACTTAACGGACAAATTGCACTTTTAGAAGGTAAAAATCAGGATTTATCTAAAGCCATAGAAGTGTATAATAATATAGCTAGTGTGACAAAAGGTAAAATTAAAGGCCTTGAAAGTAAAGCAAAACGTGGAGATAAACGCTTAGCAGGGTTTATTGAAACCCAAGAAACTTTACTATCAGAAAATAATTTGAAAATTGAAAAAGCGCAACAAGAAATTAAAAATAACGAAACAGAAATTCAGGATCTTAAAGCAGAGTCTGAAAAAGACTCTGGTCTATCAAAACGCCCACAGGGTTTGCGTGATAAGCGCCTTGCAAAACAATTGGTGGAAAAAGAAATTAAACGTATTAAAGCAGACCTTAAAATAGCCTTAAAAACCTACTCTACTGGCCGCGTAAATAAAAAAGCTGTTAACCAAGCACTCTCTAACATTGTTGAAGCTTACACACAATTTGTTCAAAAATTTGTTGGATCTGCTCAGGGATCACAAAATTGCTTGCCTGAGTGTACAAAAATGTTACTGGCAAAAACTGAAGAAGGATTAACAAATCCAACAGGTACATGTACTGCTGGCTCTCTCCCTCCGGAAATGATGACTGATAGTGATGGGGACATAGATGATAGAGGGCACGTTCCAAATCATAACGATGCTTTAGGCGATGAAACTGATACAAAAAAAACTTCTGAAGCACCTTCATTAAAACTTAATAGTGAAGAAACAAGGTTAATTGGTCAGATTAGCAGCTTAATGAATTCTTCTAAGAATACAACATCTAAACACAAAAAATTGCTTTTAAGTAGAATTAATATAACAAAAAATCTTTCTACAATCAAAGCGCTATCAACAGATAATCGGCTAGATAAAGCAGAACAAGAAACACTAAAAAACTTTATAAAGAAGTACAGTAAATAATGCGGTTTTTAAATCACCCCTCATTGATTTTAAAATCAGTTTAAACTTAAATTCTTTATTTTGTGTGTTTTGCGTATTTTTTGTTCCTTTTTCATGCACATCTTATACGCAAAATACACCTAAGGATTGGTGTAAATTTCTGGGTGCAATGCCCTGTTCATCAACAAACTAAGAAGTTGCATTCATACGCATTACAACATTTACCACATCTTCGACATGACCCTTAACAGAAACTTTTCGCCATTCATGTTGAATGATACCGTTAACAATATAGAAAGTAGATCTTTCTATGCCTAAAAATGTTTTTCCAAACATCGACTTTTCTTTAAACACGCCAAAGGCTTCGCACATTTCGCCAGATTCATCCGCTAATAGCGTGAAGGGCAATTGATACTTATCCATAAACTTCACATGTTTTTCTGAACTATCCTTTGATATGCCTACAACCTCAATACCCATTGTTTTTAATGCTGCCATATTATCACGAAAATCACATGATTCTTGCGTACAACCAGGGGTGTTATCTTTTGGGTAAAAATAAAAGACAAACTTTCCGTTTTGAAAATTGTCTTGTGTAACAGTTTTATGATCATGTGTTTGTGTTGTAAAATTTGTAATCTTGTGACCTATACTCATTTTATTATTCCTTTTCCTAATATTTTTAAAAATCCATAATGTGGGCAAGTAAGCTTGCAACATTTTTGGGTTGTGACCCACCGCCTTGCGCCATATCGGGGCGTCCTCCCCCACCCTTGCCGCCAAGATGTTCTACTGCTTTTTTAACTAATGTTGCTGCATTTATTTGGGGCTGAGCATCTTTGTTTGTGACAATAATTAAACTTACCTTCCCATTTTCAACAGACGTTACAACTAATACATATTTGCCGCTTTGCTTTTGAATCATTTGTTCTGCTATTAGTCGCAAATCTTTTGCCGGAACATCTTTAAGATTTTTCATGCCCCAATGCACATGATTGCGGTCAACTTTTTCAATATCTACAGACCCAAGAGAGGCAAACACAAGCTGCTGTTTCAATTTTGTAATTTGTTTTTGTAATAACAAAGTTTCTTCTTTTAGTTCTTTTGACAGCTGATCAGTCTTTACTTCTAGGCTATTTGCATAATCAATAATAGAACAGCCAGTAATAGCCTCTATACGCCGCACACCTGATGCGACACTGCCTTCTGACACAATTTTAACAAGCCCAATAAAACCTGTCGATTGCACATGCGTTCCACCACACAGTTCTGTTGAAAAATCAGCATCACCAACAGAAACAACACGTACTTCGTCGTCATATTTTTCACCAAACAATGCCATTGCACCCGCTTCTATGGCAGCTTGTGACATCATCAATTTTGTAAGTGTTTCTTTATTTCTTAAAACCTGTTCATTTACCAAAGATTCTATTTTTTGTATTTCAGTGCCTGTTAGCGCCTGATTGTGCGTAAAGTCAAAACGCAAACGCTTTGCATCAACTAAAGATCCTTTTTGAACAACGGTCTCCCCTAATACAGACCTTAGTGCCGCGTGCAATAAATGCGTTGCAGAATGGTTTGCTGCAACTTGGGCGCGATGGTTCGCATCAACAGATAAATAACATATATCATCTACTTTAACAGAACCTGTTTTAACCACCCCTTTATGAACAAAGTGCGTACCAAACTTTTTAAGACAATCTGTTACTTCCACAGTTGCCGAATCCGTTTTAAGCATCCCAACATCGCCAACCTGCCCCCCTGATTCTGCATAGAAAGGTGTTTGCGTACACACTATTTCAACAGGATCGCCAGCCTGTGCTACACGTTTTTTTTCACCCTCAACAATAATGGCCTGTACCAATGCATCTGCTTTTAAGGATGTATATCCTAAAAACTCTGTTGAGGATACATTTTTCTTAATATCAAAATAAATTTTTTCATCCGCTGTTGCACCACTACCAGACCATGCTTTTCTAGCTCTCGTTTTTTGCGCTGCCATCGCCTTATCAAAACCATCAATATCGACTGTTGCCTTTTCAGCCCGCAAAATATCTTGCGTTAAGTCTAAGGGAAAACCATACGTATCATAAAGCTTAAAAGCAACCTCACCAGACAGGATGTTATTGCAAATATCTGCTTTAGTATCTTCCAATAACTTCAGCCCGTTACTTAAAGTTTGACGGAATTTTTCTTCCTCTGTCTTGAAAGTTTGTTCTATAAAGCTTTGCGCACGGGGCAGTTCTGTATAGACGGCCCCCATTGTAGAAACTAGTGATGGCACAAGCTGATGCATTAAAGGTTCTTTTGCCCCTAGCAAATGAGCATGGCGCATAGCACGACGCATAATGCGGCGCAGCACATAGCCCCGCCCTTCATTAGACGGCATCACACCATCAGCAATCATAAAGGAACAGCTTCTTAAGTGATCCGCAATAATATTATAAGATTGTTGTGCGCCTTTATTGCCCACAATACCTTGTGTTGCATGAATCAGGTGTTTAAATAAATCAATGTCATAATTATAGTGAACGCCTTGTAAAACCGCAGCGATACGTTCTAGGCCCATACCAGTATCAACAGATTGTTTTTCCAGATTGATTCGTCTTCCATCTGGCAATTGCTCGTATTGCATAAAAACCAGATTCCAAATTTCAATAAAACGATCGCCATCTTCATCTTTTGTACCAGGAAGCCCACCAAACACATCGTCGCCATGATCATAAAAAATTTCTGTACAAGGTCCACAGGGGCCTACATCACCCATTGACCAAAAATTATCGTTTGTTGCAATTTTAATAATTTTATCGTCTGAAAAACCTGTAATTTTCTTCCAAATAGCGGCTGATTCAGTATCCTGCGCATAAACTGTAATCACTAATCGTTCTGCAGGAATTAAAAATTCTTTTGTTAAAACATCCCAAGCAAACTTCATCGCCTCTTCTTTGAAATAATCACCAAAGGAAAAAT
Source organism: Alphaproteobacteria bacterium CG_4_10_14_0_8_um_filter_37_21 (assembly GCA_002791835.1). GTDB lineage: Bacteria > Pseudomonadota > Alphaproteobacteria > Paracaedibacterales > UBA11393 > UBA11393. The sequence goes on from PFNE01000009.1 coordinate 8,535, forward strand.
TACCCAACATTTCAAAAAAAGTGTGATGACGCGCCGTATAGCCAACATTATCTAAATCATTATGCTTACCACCTGCACGAATACATTTTTGTGCAGATGTGGCACGCACATAATCACGCTTATCTTTACCCGTAAACACATCTTTAAATGGCACCATGCCAGCATTAGTAAACATAAGTGTTGGGTCATTTTGGGGCACAACGGCGCTGGATGGCACTAAAATGTGATTTTTGTTTTGAAAATAACTTAAAAAGACGTCACGGATTTCTGATAATGTGTGCATAGTGCATTTAATATAAAATTCTTAACCTTATTGTGCCTTATTTTATGGCATTTGTCATGCAACTGGTTGCGGATTAGGGTTTTAAATATTTATTATTTTTGTGGTAACTGCATAAATTTTAGTTATTTTTTTAGCAGCTTACTTCGGTACAAATGCCGTATCTTAATCGTGGTATAGGCTAAATAACATGTGCGCATAAAAATCACCGGAAGTTACGCCCTTTTCATCTACTCTTCAAAGAGCGCAAAAGTGCTTTCAACAGATAAAACCTTTGGTGGTGTGCTGATAGCTGGCGTACTGCTATATAGAAGGGGTGTTAGCTTGTGTTTGTGCGCGCAATTAAAAAATGAACCGTAACTAGTGTATGTGTCAAAACGCGTGCCAACCAAATATTGTGCATTATACTCAACAAATTCTGTCACCATTTCCATCCTTAAACTTGCATCCATGTCATTTGGTAAAACAAGTGTTAATGGTGTTTTGACTTGTTCTGATAGTTTGAATAAATATTCTTGCCCACTTTTTAGTAAAATATCAATACCAGGTGTATCGACTAAAAGAATTTCATTATTTTGAATGGCTGTATTTTTTTCCGTTAGGTAATGTTCAATTCCTTGTTGTACTGAAACTTCTAACATGTCCATATATGTTTTTAGCTGATGGAAGGCCCCAGCCTTTTCATCCAATGTAATGACGCGAATGTTACGATCTAGCGTTTTTAAAACAACAGCTAATTTTCCAATAAACGCAGTTTTACCAGCGCCATGGGGTCCAACAAAAGTAACTGGAATGTCAGCGCTTAGTGTATGAATCCAGTTGGGGGAAAATTTAATAAGTTGTGATAGCGTATCTTCTAGTAAGCTTTCGCTATTAGAAAAATTTTTAGATATAAGATCTATCCAACTATCACAAAAATTACGATCCAACTTGTGTTTATCACATATACTGACGACGCGTTTTATCAATGTGATTGGGTCAGTATTTTTTTGCGCATCTAAGGCTTTTTGTTTTTGAAGGTCTTTGATTAAAATTGGTTTGCGTTGAACTTTGGCCAGACTTTTTGTTGTAAAATCTAAACTAGGTTTTGATAAAAAAAGTTCATCTTCAGATTTTTCTGCAAAAATTTTAACACCCTTTTCCGTTTGTTCTGATTTGATAATATAGGCATCTTCACCCAGGATTTTTTTTGCTTTTTCAATAGCGTCCCGCATAGAAGAACCCATGAATTCGGATTGAGTCATAATAAAGACAAGTAAAAGAATACCTATCTATAGTGTGCGCGCATTTTATCTATTTGTATAGGGGCTTATTGATTATGACCAATCACAGCGCCCATATGTTTTGTGCCCTGTTTTTCAGCAAGGTTTATTTGAAATTGGCGATCACGTGCTGTTTTTAATTGTTTTTCTGTGCGCTTTCCGTGACAAAACGGACAAGAAACTCCATGTTCAAATAATTCTGATGCTCTGTCTTTTTTTGAAATAGGTTCACGGCAAGCCCCGCATGATTTATAGTCCGTCAGTTTTAGACCGTGGCTTACGACAACACGGTGGTCAAACACATAGCATCCACCATCCCAAAGGCTTTTTTCTTCGGGTGTTTCCTCAATATATTTTAAGATACCACCCTTTAGGTGGAATACGTCATCAACGCCAAGATGGCGCATAAGTGCGGTTGATTTTTCACAACGAATCCCCCCTGTGCAAAACATGGCAACTTTCTTGTCTTTCCATTTTTCAATATTTTCTTCAACAAATTTTGGAAAGTCAGTAAATTTTTTAATTTTAGGATCTATAGCACCCTTAAATGAACCAACGCGGCATTCATAATCGTTACGCGTATCCACCAGAACTGTATTGGGGTCTGCAATTAACGCGTCCCATTCGCGTGAATTCAGGTAGGTTCCTTTTTTATCATTTGGATCTAATCCTTCTACACCAAGGGTTACAATCTCCTTTTTTAATTTAACCTTTAACCTATAAAAGGGTTGGGTATCTGCAAAAGATTCTTTATATTCAAGACCTTTAAAACCCAACGTATTGACAAGATAATCTTTTATACTATTTATAGCATTTCTTGTGCCAGAAATTGTGCCATTTATGCCTTCGCTGCCCAATAACAAAGACCCCACAACACCATTTTTATGGCACAAATCAAAAAGAGGTTTTCGCACATCCTTAAAATTAGGAAAATTTCTAAATTCGTATAATGCTGCAACGATAACCATGTTTACCTCTTTAATGTCGTCTTATAAAAAAATGGTCGGACCGGCGGGATTTGAACCCACGACCCCTACTCCCCCAGAGTAGTGCGCTACCAGGCTGCGCTACGATCCGATTTTTTTGTATGCCAAAGAAAGGAAAATTTAACCCCGTAACCTAAAGATTAAGCATCGGTTATCTCGCTATCTAAGCACCTTTATCATACTATATATATATGAAAAAATCTAAGATATTTTTCCATTGCGTGGCAATTTATCAATTTAAAAATCTGAATTTATCCATACAAACCCAAAGGGTGTACTAGAGGATTCATCTTGCCCACAAAATAACTCATCAATCAGATTAATGACCGCAACTTATGATGGTGCGGCCCTTAATACTATGCCGTGCAAGGATTCAAAATAAGATTTTTTAATCTCCATACTTTGACTTTTTTCATGAAAAATAACGTACGTTAACGATTTGTTAAGGCTTTAATTATATATTTGTATTATGGAAGTTTATTAGGAATAGCTATGAAAGTACGTAAATTAAGAAAATTATTATTAACAGGCGCATTTTTAACATGTTCTCACACTATATTCGCTGATGCAGGCGCACATAATGCAGATGTTCAGAAACAGCTTAAAGAACTTAGTGCAGATTTAGATAATTTAAAAATACATTTGGGCGTTGTGGAACAGAAGCCTTCTTGCTTTTCAGAAAATACGTCTGCGGATGATTTGAGTAATGTCGACGGTTTATCTGAAGAAGACCAGCCAGAAGAATCAGGCATTGTTGACTCATCTGAAGAAGATCAGCCAGAAGAACAACCGATGGTTTCAAACGATTCTGAAGGGGTTGAATTATCAAAGGTTCATGGGCTTATTAAAAACTATATGCAGGCCCAAGGTTTTGCAGCACGTAGGACTGCAATGCAAGTAATAACTGATGAGCTTCAAGCAAACCCAAAAAATACCTGCTTTGAAATTGTTAAATATGTTCAAGATGGTGGTACAGGTAAAGAAGAAAAGTTTGGTACGCTATTTGGGTTGATGGGTATGGATGCACGTTATTTTACCAAGGGTACTAGAGGGATTTTAAAAGGCATCAAAACCGGCATTGAAGTGCGTGAAAAAGATGCACGTGGTGTATATATTAAGGGAAAAATAAAATTTACACCCGAAATGCTTTGTAAGAAATAAATAATTGGGCAGAAAATTAGATTCATCTATAAAATCTTTATCGATTATTTGATGAAAATAGACAATCACAAAACATATAAGTAGGAAAAAAATATGAAAGCAAATACATTAACATCTTTACTACTAACAGGTGCAGTTCTAACATGTTCACAAAGTGTATATGCAAAATTTGAGGGACACCATGGAAACACGCACAATGAAGATGCGCTAGGGGTTGTTGACGATATGCAGGATAAGCTAAAGCAGTTGAAAGAAATGCTTATGGCCACTGGAGACGTTAAGGATGAGGTAACGACAACGGAAGATGACGCAAATTCAGATATTAATGGCACCACTGTTGTAGGGGGATCAGACGTAGATGAAAAAGATGATGAAGATGAAGAGAAAGAACTTTTGGGAGCAGATGACAATTCTGTGGAAGCAGATGACAATTCTTTGCAAGTTGAAAGTATTGCTATTCAGTCAGAACACCCTAAAATACATGGTCTTCTTAAAAAGTACATGGAATCTAAGGAAAATAAAGAACTAGCTGCAGATATGGAAGAAAAAATAAAAGCAGAATTTTATGGTGATCCTAAAAAGGCTTGTTTTGAAACAGTTGAATATTTTCAAAATAAAAAAAATCCAGCAAATGTTATGAAATTTGGCACCGTGTTTAATATGATGCAAATGAAAAAAAATGGTTCTACATCGATTAAAGATACATTAACAGGCATTCAGTCTGGCATTCAAATGCGCATAGAAAATAATATGGGTGTTTATGTTAAACAAAAAGTAAAATTTACGCCTGAAATGCTCTGTACTAAATAAAATATTTAGTCCTTTAACTTAAGTCAGTGATCAAAAACCTCGTTAATATTTATTCTAGTGAATAAAATATATGGGGAAATAGTCACTGACTTTTTTATTTATATGATATAGTTTTATTGACAATTTTATGTGATTGTATCACTATATTCTTTATTACGCTTTAACTTAGCGTATGAATTTGGATAAAGTTAGAGAAAAAACATGACAGTGGTGAGACAATATCTGCACTTATAGCGAATGCGATTTTTAATGATATTGAATCGTGTGTGAAAAATACTGGCAATTCCAAGTCGCCTCATGCTAAAAGAAAGCAGAATTTATGTTATCCCTTATTAATTTATCGAAAACTTTTGGTCATAAAGTTTTATTCAAAGACTTAACTCAGACAATATCTCAAGGCGCGCATGTTGCATTGGTTGGTGCCAATGGTGCAGGTAAAACATCGCTCCTTAATATTATTTGCGGCCTAGATAAATGTGATGGTAGTGGACAAATAGTTATCCCCAAAGGATTTAAAATTGGGTATTTGCCGCAAGAAATTAATCCAAACCCTAAGCACTCCATTTTTGAAGAAGCCTTAAGTGGGCACTCAGACTTGTATCCTTTGCATGTAAAGCGCGATGATGTGTTAAAGCAAATGGAAGAAAATTATACTGAAGATATTCATCGTGTGTATGAAAGAGGTGGTCCTAAGAAATCAGACAGGGTGTTAAGGTATAGTATCTGATTTAAAAAGGATCACACATAATGAGTAGAATACGAAAAAG